>JAJTHJ010000078.1 GCA_021298875.1 Burkholderiales bacterium
ACGGCCTGCAGGGCGGCGCCGCACTGCCGGGGCGTGAAGCCGTAGAAGCCGCGCATCACCCACTCCAGTTCCAGCAACACGGACGTGGGCACGAACAGCATTTCGCCGGACTCGATCAACCGGCGCGCGGCCTCGCGCTGCCGCTGCGCCTCGGCATCGCCGGCGTCCTCGATCAGGTAACGCGCGAGGACATTGGCGTCGAGGCCGATCACTTGCCCACCCGGCGCAGCACCGAGGCAGGGTCGAAGTCCGCAGGCACCGCCTTGCGACGGCTGCGCAGCAGCCCGTAGGCGCCCTTCGCGGGCGCGCGGAGCGCAGACGTCAACACACGCAATTCGACCCGCTCGCCCTTGACCTCGAAAGCGACCTTCGACCCCTGCCGGATGCCCAAGCGCTGCCGCACCGCTTTGGGGATGGTGACCTGCCCCTTACTGGTGACCGTCGTGCCCTGCATGACGCCGCTCCACGAAGTATTACTTAGTAACAATCCTAGCCGAGGAAGAGCCTATAGGCCGGATTCTCCGTCTCATCCCAATATCGGTAACCGAGTTCGGCGAGGAAAGTCTTGAACAGCGCCCGCTCCGCGCGCGGCACTTGCAGGCCGACCAGCACGCGCGAGTAATCGGCTCCCTGGTTGCGATAGTGGAACATCGAGATGTTCCAACCCGGCGCCATTTTGGTGAGGAACTTCATCAGCGCGCCCGGCCGCTCGGGGAACTCGAAGCGGTACACGCGCTCGCCGGCAGCCAGCGCGCTCTTGCCGCCGACCATGTAGCGCACGTGTTCGCCGGCCAGGTCGTCGTGCGTCAGATCGACGGTCGGGTAGCCGTGGGCTCGGAACGTCCTGGCGATTCTCTCGTTGTCGCCGGCATTGCCGGTGCCGATGCCGACGAAGATCTGCGCCTGCGCGGAGTCGCCAATCCGGTAGTTGAACTCGGTCACGTTGCGGTTGCCCACCAGCTCGCAGAAGCGCAGAAACGAGCCGCGCTCCTCGGGGATGGTCACGGCAAACAAGGCCTCGCGCGACTCGCCGACTTCGGTGCGCTCGGCCACGAAGCGCAGCCGGTCGAAGTTCATGTTCGCGCCACAGGCCACCGCGACCAGCGTCTGATCGCGCGGCCGCTCGCGCGCGGCGTAGGCCTTCATGCCGGCAATCGCCAGCGCGCCGGCGGGCTCGAGGATCGAGCGGGTGTCCTGGAACACGTCCTTGATCGCCGCGCAGATCGCATCGGTGTCCACGCGGACGATCTCGTCCAGATACAGCTTGCACAGGCGAAACGTCTCCTCGCCCACCTGCCGCACTGCCGTGCCGTCGGAGAAGAGGCCCACGTCGTGCAACGTGACGCGGCGGCCGGCGTCGAGCGAGCGCGCCATCGCGTCCGAATCCACCGTCTGCACGCCGATCACCTTGATCGCTGGGTCGAGCGCCTTGACGTAAGTGGCGATGCCCGCCGCCAGCCCGCCGCCGCCGATGGCGACGAAGATCGCCGCCAGCTTGCCGTCGTCGGCCGGATGAATCTGGCGCAGGATTTCCATCGCCACCGTGCCAGCGCCTGCGATAACGTCCGGGTCGTCGAAGGGGTGGACGAAGGTGAGCTTGTGTTTGTCCTGCAACTCCAGCGCGTGCGCGTAGGCGTCCGAGTACGAATCACCGTGCAACACCACTTCCGCGCCGCGCGCGGCGACCGCTTCGATCTTGACCTGCGGCGTCGTCACCGGCATCACGATCACCGCGCGGCAGCCGAGCTTGGCGGCGGCGAGTGCCACGCCCTGCGCGTGGTTACCGGCGCTGGCTGCGATCACACCGCGCTTCAGTTGTGCAGCGGGCAGCCGCGCCATTTTGTTGTAGGCGCCGCGCAGCTTGAAGCTCTTGACCGGCTGCAAGTCCTCGCGCTTGAGCAGCACGCGGTTGCCGAGGCGCGCCGACAGCCGCGGCGCGGCTTCCAGCGGCGACTCGATCGCCACCTCGTAGACGCGCGCGGTCAGGATGCGGCGCAGATAGTCCTGGGCAGGCACAGCGTGTTCACTCCCTCGAAACAGTCCGGGCGAAGGTAACACGCAGCACGGCTACGATGCCGGCGATGAACGCGCCCGCCGCCCCGCCCTTTGCCGGCCTGACCCCCGACGCGGTGTTGAACGCGATCGACGCGGTGGACCTCACCACCAGCGGCACGCTGCTGACGCTGAACAGCTACGAGAACCGCGTGTTCCAGGTCGGCGTGGAAGACGCCGATGGACGCAACGGCTTCGTGGTCGCCAAGTTCTACCGGCCGGGGCGCTGGAGCGATGCGCAGATCGCGGAAGAGCACGCCTTCGTCGCAGAACTCGCCGCGCGCGAGATCCCCGCCGTGCCGCCGCTGGCGCTCGGCGGCCGCACGCTGCACCACTGGACCGACGCGGCAAGCGGCAGCGAGTTTCGACTTGCCGTGTATCCGCGCCGCGGTGGGCGCGCGCCCAATCTGGACGATCCCACTACGCTCGAATGGCTGGGCCGCTTCATCGGCCGCATTCATGCGGTGGGCAGCGCGGCACCCTTCGTGCACCGGCCGGCGCTGGACAGCGACAGCTTCGGCCGCGAGCCGCGCAGCTATCTGCTCGAACACGACTGGCTGCCCGAATCGCTGCGCGACATGTACGCGCAACTGTCGCAGCAGGCGCTGGACGAAGTGCAGCGCTGCCAGGACCGCGCCGGCGACACGCGCCGGCTGCGGCTGCACGGCGACGTGCACGAAGGCAACGTGCTGTGGACGCCGGACGGCCCGCACTTCGTCGACTTCGACGACGCGCGCACCGGCCCGGCGGTGCAAGACCTGTGGATGCTGTTGGGCGACCGCGCGCAAGCCGCCACGCGGCTGCGCGACCTGCTGGCCGGTTACGAAGACTTCATGGAGTTCGACCGCCGCGAACTGCTGCTCATCGAAGCGTTGCGCACGCTGCGGCTGATCCACTACAGCGCGTGGATCGCACGCCGCTGGGACGACCCGGCTTTTCCCGCCGCCTTCCCGTGGTTCGGCGCACCGCGCTACTGGGAGGAGCGCATCCTGGAGTTGCGCGAGCAGATCGCGGTGATGCAGGAGCCCTTCCTCGTCGGCTAACCGCAAGCTTTTGTCGTCCCGAGCGCAGCGAGGGACCTGCTTTTCGGCAGCCGCGCAAACAGCAGGTCCCTCGCTGCGCTCGGGACGACAAGGCCCTCACCGCTCCCGAAACGCCTCGTCCGCCCGCGTAGCGAGCGGCGTGAAGAAGTACTCGATGAT
>JAJTHJ010000261.1 GCA_021298875.1 Burkholderiales bacterium
ATGGCGCCGCAGTTGACGGCCACGAACGGCTGCCCGGATCGGGCCGAGCAGTGGTGGATCGCACGGGCGACGAGTTCCTTGCCGCTGCCGGACTCGCCGCCGATGGCCACCGGCGCCATGTTGTGCGCCAGCCGCTGCACGCGCGCCCGCAACTGCTGCATCGCCGCGCTGGCGCCGAGCAGCCGCGCCAGCCCCGCGCCGGGCGCGACCGGCGCGGCGCTGGCAGGGCCGCCGCGCAGGGCGGCCCGCACCAGCACCCGCAGCTGATTGAGGTCGAGCGGCTTGGTCAGGTAGTCGAAGGCGCCGCCCTTGAGCGCGGCCACGGCGTTCTCGGCACTGCCGAAGGCGGTGACCACGGCCACCGGCGGGCCGTCGCTGTTTGCCAGTTCGCGCACCAGATCCAGCCCGCTGCCATCGGGCAGGCGCATGTCGGTCAGACACAAGCCGTAGTGCTGGCCGCGCAGCAGGGCGCGCGCCTGCGCCAGCGACTCGGCGGTGTCGACGTCCAGGCCCATGTGCGTGAGGGTCAGGACCAGCAACTCGCGCAGGTCGGCTTCGTCGTCCACGCACAGCACGCGCGGCGCGCGGGGCGGCGTGCGCGGGCCATCGCCGCGGCGCAGGGCGAGGGAGTCGTTCATCGGAATGGAATGGTATCGAGAAAGCCCAGCTCCTCCGCCGCGGCGTCGGTGCCGTCGGCGGCGAAGCGCAGCAGGAAGCCGGCGCACGTGCGGCCATCGGAGGCGCGCCGCTCGGCGTAGGTCAGCTCGGCTCGGTTGGCCAGACAGAACTCGCGCGCGATGTACAGGCCGAGACCCGTACCCTGCGGGTCGGTCGTGAAGAACGGCTCGAACAGGCCGCCACGCGTCTCGACCGCCACCCCGGGGCCGTCGTCGAACAACCACAGCCGCGCATGCGCCGGGTCGTCGCGGCGGCGCTCGCCGACGAGTTCGATGGCGCCGTCGCGGGCGCTCGCGTAGCGCAGCGCGTTGTCGAGCAGGTTGAACAGCACCTGGCGCAGATGCGACGGCTCGAAGCGCACTGCCAGCGCCGCTTGCACGCGCAGGCGGATGCGCTGCAACGGCACCTGCCGGTCGCGGGTGAACTCGGCCAGCCAGTGCTGCAGGAACTCGTCCAAGTCGATGGTCTCTGCCAACGGCGCCTCGCGCCGCGCCACCCGCAGCACGTCGTCCACCAGCCGATCGAGGCGGGCGATGTTCTCGCGCACGATGGCGGTGAGCCGCTGCACCGTCGGCTCGCGCGCCTGCTCGGCCAGCAACTGGTTGGCGTGGCTGATCGCCGCGAGCGGGTTGCGGATCTCGTGTGTGATCGACGCGGTAAGGCGCCCCATCGAAGCGAGCTTCAGCTCCTGCGCGCGCTGCTCGATCGCGCGCAGGTCTTCGAGGAAGATCACGTGGCCGCGCATCGAGTCCGCCGGTGGGCGGGCGAAGTGCACCCGCAGCGGCACGCCGTTGCTACCGGCGCCGACCCTCGGCGCCAGCACCGTGTCGCTCCAACTGCCGGGGCTTGTCACCGCCGATCGCCAGTGATCGAAGGCGCGGATCAGCGGCGCCAAGGCCGGCGCCTCGCGCAGGCGCAGGCCGAGAAGCGGCTCCTCCTCCGCCAGGCCGAGCAGCGGGCGCACGGCGCGGTTGGCGGCGCGGATGGTGGTGTCGTCGTCGACGACGAGCACGCCTTGCGCCATCTGCGCGATGACCAGGCGGTTGATCTCCAGCTGGCTTTCCAACTCCTGCCCGCGCGACTGCGCCAGCCGTTCATTGGCCTGGATGCGCACGGCCAGCAGGCGCAGCAGCGCCGTCAGGCCAAACAGCGCCGCGCCGTACAGGCCGGCCTGAAAGAACTGCGACTCGGCCCCGGAGATCTGCCACATGCGCAGCACGGCATCGACCAGCACGGCGATCGTCGCCAGCGCGCACACGAACAGCGCGCCGGTGGTGCTTGCCAGCAGGGCCGCAGCGGCCAGCGGCAACAGGTAGCCGACCGCCAAGCCGCTGTTGACACCGCCGGCGACGGTCACGATGGCGCCGATCATCAGCAGGTCGACCGCCAACTGCGCCACCAGCTGCCCGCGGAAATGCCGGTGCCAGTAGAGCGCGGTGCCGGCCAGCGCTGCCGCGAGGGCGAAGTACGCGAGGGCAAGGCTCGGCAACGAGAGCGCCGGAAGCAAAGCCGTGCGCGGCGGCGCGGCGGCCATGCCGGCGGCCAAGCCGCCGAGCAGCAGCGCGCCAATGAGGAGCACGCGGGCCAAGCTCAGCAGCTCGAGCGTCCGCCAGGGCGACTCGGCCGACGACGACGGCGCCGCGGAAGCGAGCAGCGCAGCCACGACCCGGGCCTCAGCCGCCGCTGCGCGCCTGCCGGCGATGCTCTTCGCTGCAGTAGCTGTGCTCGCCGTCGACGACCGCTTCCGAGCGCGGGACGTTCAGCCCGCAGACGCGGCAGGCGACCATCGACTCGCCGGCGACCGCGGTCTTGCGCTTGGTCGTCATGCGCGCACGGCGCTGCGCCCGCTGCCAGCCGCGCCACAGGGCGATGGCCGCCAGCGCCAGCACGATCCAGAACAGGATGCGGCCCATCAGAGTCTTTGCAGGATCACTTCGAGCACGAAGCTGCTGCCCACGTAGGCGAGGAGCAGCATGACGAAGCCGGCCAGCGTCCAACGCAGGGCGACCCGACCGCGCCAGCCGAAAAAGCGGCGCCCGGCGAGCAGCCCGCCGAAGACCAGCCAGGCGGCGAACGACCAGACCGTCTTGTGCTCGAAGCGCAGCGCGCGGCCGAACAGGTACTCGGAGAACACCACCCCCGACAGCACCGTCGCGGTCAGCAGCAGAAAGCCGATGCCGATCAACTGGAACAGCAGCTTTTCCATCGCCAGCAGCGGCGGCACGTGGCGGAACAGGCGCGAGCCGACGCCGTCGCGAGTGGTGGCGTGCAGTTGGCGGTCGAGCGCGGCCATCAACAGCGCATGCAGCGCGGCGATGGTGAGCAGGCTGTAGGACAGCAGCGCCACCAGCAGATGCATGCGCAGCGCGAGCTTGCCGCTCGCCACCGCCACCACGCTGCCGGGAAACAGCGCCGGCAGCAGCGCCGAGACGGCAGCCAGCGGCAACACGAGCGGGTACAGCCCGCGCAGCGAGATGAAGAAGCCCTCGGCCCAGACGATCGTCACCGTAAGCCAGAACGTGGCCGACAGGGCGAGCGCGAAGCCGAAGCGGAACGGTTCTTCGCCGAACAAAGACCAGCCGAGCAGCGAACCGTGCAGCGCAATAGCGAGCGGGACCGCCCGGGCCGGCGTGTGGGCCGTGGCGCCGCGCTCGCGGTCCAGATCGGTCCACACGCTTCGGGCCAGCCACAAGTAAAGCAAGGCCACGGCGACGTGAGCGGCCACGTAGAATGCTTTGGACATGCCCGTCTATATAGCACGCAGCCTGCCGCGCTGCGGCTTGCTGCCATGCTCGATAGCCTGACCGAAAAACTCGCCCGCGTCGTCAAGACGATGCGCGGCCAGGCGCGCCTGACCGAGGCCAACACGCAGGACATGCTGCGCGAGGTGCGGCTGGCGCTGCTGGAGGCCGACGTCGCGCTGCCGGTGGTGCGCGCCTTCATCGCCCGCGTGCGCGAGCAGGCGCTGGGCGAGGAGGTTGCCGGCAGCCTGACGCCGGGCCAGGCCTTGGTCGGCGTCGTGCACCGCGAACTCGCGCGCCTGCTGGGCAGCGATCTGGAGCCGCGCGAGCGCGAGCTGAACCTCGCCACACAACCGCCGGCGGTGATCCTGTTGGCGGGCCTGCAAGGCGCGGGCAAGACCACCAGCGCGGCGAAGCTCGCCAAGTGGCTTACCGATGCGCGCCGCAAGAAGGTGCTGACGGTGTCCGCCGACGTGTACCGACCGGCGGCGATCGAGCAGTTGCAGGCCGTGACGGCGCAGGCCGGCGCGGAGTTTTTCCCGAGCAGCGGTGCGCAGAAGCCGGCCGACATCGCTGCCGCGGCGCTCGACCATGCGCGGCGGCAGTTCTTCGACGTGCTGATCGTCGACACCGCCGGCCGGCTGGCGATCGACGAGGCGATGATGACCGAGGTCGCTGCCCTGCACGCGCAACTCGCGCCGATCGAAACCCTGTTCGTGGTCGACGCGATGTTGGGCCAGGACGCGGTCAACACCGCGCGCGCCTTTGCCGAGCGGCTGCCGTTGACCGGCGTCGTGCTGACCAAGCTCGACGGCGATGCGCGCGGCGGTGCGGCGCTGTCGGTGCGGCAGGTGACCGGCAAGCCGATCAAGTTTGCCGGCGTGGCCGAGAAGATCGGCGGGCTGGAACCCTTCGACCCCGAGCGGATGGCCGGGCGCGTGCTCGGCATGGGCGACATCGTTGCGCTGGTCGAGGATGTGCAGAAGTCGGTCGACATGCAGGCGGCGGAGAAACTCGCCAAACGCATGCAGTCGGGCGAGCGCTTCGACCTCAACGATTTCCGCGAACAGGTCGGGCAGATGCGCAAGATGGGCGGCATGGCGAGCCTGCTCGACAAGCTGCCGGCGCAGCTGACCCAGGCCGCCGGCCAGGTGGACACCGCGCAGGCCGACAAACAGGTGCGGCGGATGGTCGGCATCATCGATGCGATGACGCCGCAAGAGCGCAGCAAGCCCGAACTGCTCAAGGCCTCGCGCAAGCGGCGCATCGCCACGGGCGCCGGCGTGCCGGTGCAGGAAGTCAACCGCCTGCTCAATCAGTTCGAGCAGATGCAGGGTCTGATGAAGCAGATGAAAAAGGGCGGCATGGCGCGCATGGTGCGTTCGCTCGGCGCGCTGACCGGCAAGGGCATGCCCGGCGGCTTTCGCCCGCGCTGATCGTCGGCGGGCGGGTCAGCCGGCGGCCGCAGTTGCCTGCCGCGGCTCGAACTTCCAGCGTTTTTGCCACGCGGCGTTGACGGCGTTCGGGTATTCGGGCCGGCCACGGCTGCCGTTGTAACGGCCGAGCGCCAAGTACAGGTCGCCCTGCTCCAGATCGAGGTAGTGGCGCAGGATCACGCAGCCATAGCGCAAGTTGGCGCGCAGGTCGAAGAGCTTGCGCGCGTCGCCATCGCCGATCACGTTGGTCCAAAACGGCATCACCTGCATGTAGCCGCGCGCGCCGGCGCTGGAGATCGCGTACTTGCGGAAGTTGCTCTCGACCTCGATCAACGCCAGCACCAGTTGACGGTCCAGCCCGGCGCGGGCGGTTTCGTAGTCGAGCGTGCGCAAAAAGTCGTAGCGCAGGCGGTCGTCGGGTTTGCGGGCTTTAAGCCGCGCCGACATCGTGCCCATCCACTCGATGAAGGCGACCTGTGCGGTCGGCTCGTCGAAGCTGCGCAGCGGCGGCCGGGCGTCGGCGATCTGCGCGGCCAGTGCCACCCGCACCGCGTCGGCGAGCGGCTCGTAACGCTGGTTGCCGGCACGCGCCGCCGGCAGCGCCGCGGCGAGCGGTGCGGCGAGTGCTGCGCGCAGCAGCGCGCGCCGCTTAGGCGCGGACGCGGCTGAGGACGAAGGCAACTGCATCGCCGACTTCGACCGGCGTGGTTTGCAAGCTGCGGCGCTCGACGTATTCGACCTTGCCTTCCTTGAGGCCGCGCTCACCGACGGTCAGACGGTGCGGTACGCCGATCAGTTCCCAGTCGGCGAACATCGCGCCGGGCCGCTCGCCGCGGTCGTCGAGCACCACGTCCACGCCGCCGGCGAGCAGTTCTGCGTAGATCCGGTTGGCGACCTCCGCCACCGTCGCCGAGGCGAGGTAGTTGACCGGGCAGATCGCCACCGTAAACGGCGCCAGCGCATCGGGCCAGATAATCCCGCGCACGTCGTTGTTCTGCTCGACCGCCGCACCGAGCAGGCGGCTGATGCCGATGCCATAGCAGCCCATCTTCATCGGCTGCGGCCGGCCGTTCTCGTCGGTGTAGACGACGTTCATGCTCTCCGGGTACGGCAGGCCGGCAAACACGTGGCCGACTTCGATGCCGCGCTGGATCGCGAGCGCACCTTTGCCGTCGGGCGACGGGTCGCCAGCGACCACGTTGCGGATGTCGGCCACTGCGTCCGGCTCGGGCAGGTCGCGGCCCCAGTTGATGCCGGTGGTGTGAAAGCCTTCTTCGTTGCTGCCGCAGACGAAGTCGCTCATGTTGGCCACCGTGCGGTCGGCCACCACCCTTACCCTCGTTCCGATCGGTCCGAGATAGCCGGGCTTGCAGCCGAAGGCGGCGACGATCTCCGCTTCGGTGGCAAAGCGGTAGCCGCCCTTGAGTCCTTCGACCTTGCCGGCCTTGACTTCGTTGAGTTGGTGATCGCCGCGCAGCAGCAGCAACCATATCTCGGCCGCCACTGTCGTCCCGCGGCCGAGTTCTTTCAGAGTCTGCGCCTCAGCGATCCTCGCTGCATCGATAATCTCCCGATCTACCGCGAGCACGATCGACTTCACCGTCTGTGTGAGCGGCAAGCCGAGGAAGGCGGCCACGTCCTCGCACTTCTCCTTGCCGGGGGTCGGCGTCTTGACCATTGGCTGTGTGGGCGCGGCGCGCTGCGCGATGAGCGGCAGCGCCTCGGCCAGCTCGACGTTGGCCGCGTAATCGGAGTCGGGGCAGTAGGCGATCGCGTCTTCGCCGGTGTCGGCGATCACCTGGAACTCGTGGCTGGCGTTGCCGCCGATGGTGCCGGTATCGGCCGCTACCGCCCGGAAGTCAAGGCCCATGCGGGTGAAGATGCGAACGTAGGCGTCGTACATCGCCTGGTAGCTCGCGCGCATGCCGGCCTCGTCGCGGTCGAAGGAGTAGGCATCCTTCATCGTGAACTCGCGCCCGCGCATCACGCCGAAGCGTGGCCGCCGCTCGTCGCGGAACTTGGTCTGGATGTGATACAGGTTGAGCGGCAATTGTTTGTAGCTCTTGATCGACTCGCGTACCACGTCGGCGATCACTTCCTCCGAGGTCGGCTGCACGATGAAGTCGCGCTCGTGCCGGTCTTTGAGCCGCAGCATCTCCGGTCCCATTTTTTCCCAGCGGCCCGACTCGACCCACAGTTCCGCCGGCTGGATCACCGGCATCAGCAACTCGCTGGCGCCGGCGCGGTTCATCTCCTCGCGCACGATCGCCTCGACCTTGCGCAGCACGTGCAGCCCGAGCGGCAGGTAGGTGTAGATGCCGGCGGCGAGCTTGCGGATCATCGCCGCGCGGGCGAGCAGGCGGTGGCTCGTGACCTCGGCGTCGGCGGGGGCTTCTTTCAGCGTTTGGACAAAACAGGCGGAGGCGCGCATGGAACTCTTGGGGCCGGCAGCGGGCGCATATAGAATCGATTGCAAATCATAGATGTTCAGGTGGAGGCATGCTGGACAAAGACGGGTTTCGTCCCAACGTCGCCATCATCCTGCTCAACCAACGCAACGAGGTCTTCTGGGGTAAACGGGTCAGACAGCATTCGTGGCAGTTCCCGCAAGGCGGGATCAAGTACGGCGAGTCGCCGGAACAGACCATGTTCCGCGAGCTGTACGAAGAAATCGGCCTCACGCGCGAGCAGGTGCAAATCGTCGCCCGCACGCGCGACTGGCTGCGTTACGAAGTCCCCGACCAGTGGATCCGGCGCGAGTTGCGCGGCAACTATCGCGGCCAGAAGCAAATCTGGTTCCTGTTGCGGCTCACCGGCCGCGATTGCGACGTCTGCCTGCGCCGCAGCGAGAAGCCGGAATTCGACGCTTGGCGCTGGCACGACTACTGGGTGCCGCTGGAAGCGGTGATCGAGTTCAAGCGCGACGTGTACCGGCAGGCGCTGGCGGAGTTGTCGCGCTTCGTGTTCCGCGCCGGGCGGCATCCGGCGGCGCGGCGGCGCATGAGCGAGACCAAGCCTGCGGCGACCGAGCCCAACGTGGTGTGAGCGACGCCCCGGCGCGGGCCAGGGCGTCGTCCGCTACACGACGACCAGGTTGTTGCGGTGGATCAGTTCCGGCTCGTCGATGTAGCCGAGGATGCCCTCGATCTCGGCGGTCGCGCGGCGGGCGATCTTGCGCGCATCCTCGGCACCATAGTTGGTGAGGCCACGCGCCACTTCGCGGCCGGCTTCGTCCACGCAGGCAATCACGTCGCCGCGGACGAACTCGCCTTCCACTGCGGTCACACCAATCGGTAGCAGGCTCTTGCCGCCGCGGCGCAGCGCGTTGGCCGCACCGGCGTCGACGACGACGCGGCCCTTCATCAGCAGGTGATCGGCCAGCCACTGCTTGCGCGCGTTGAGCGTGTTGGTGGCGGCGGTCAACTGCGAGCCGATCCGCTCGCCGGCCGCCAGCCGCAGCAGCACGCGCTCTTCGCGTCCGCTGGCAATCACCGTATGCGCGCCGCTGCGCGCGGCGCGCTTGGCGGCGAGGACCTTGGTGATCATCCCGCCCTTGGCAATCGCGCTGCCGGTGCCGCCGGCGATGCATTCGAGCTGCGGGTCGCCGGCTTGTGCGTCGGCGATCAGCGTAGCCGTCGGGTCGCGCCGCGGGTCGGCAGAAAACAGGCCCGGCTGATCGGTGAGGATCACCAGCACGTCGGCTTCGACCAGGTTGGCCACCAGCGCGCCCAGCGTGTCGTTGTCGCCGAACTTGATCTCGTCGGTGACGACGGTGTCGTTCTCGTTGATCACCGGCACCACGCCCAGCTCGAGCAGCGTGAAGAGCGTGGAGCGGGCATTCAGATACCGCGCCCGGTCGGCCAGATCGGCGTGCGTCAGAAGCACCTGCGCACTGGCCCGCCCGTGGGCGCGAAAGGCCGCTTCGTAGGCCTGCGCCAGCCCCATCTGGCCCACGGCGGCGGCGGCCTGCAACTCGTGGATCTGCTGGGGGCGTTTGCTCCAGCCCAGGCGCTGCATCCCTTCGGCAATCGCGCCGCTGGACACCAGCACCACCTGCCGGCCGCCGGCCACCAACTGCGCGATCTGTTCGGCCCAGCGTTCGATGGCGGCGAGGTCGAGGCCGCGCCCCTCGTTGGTGACGAGGCTGGAACCCACCTTGACTACCAGCCGGCGCACGCTGGCGACGACGGACGGACTACTCACCGCGCCTCCCGCGCGAGGTAGCGGCCGATCTCGCGCATCAACTCACGGCAACCCTCGCTGCTGACCGCGGAGATGGCAAACACGGGTGCGGTCGTGCGCAGGCGCCGGCGCAGCGCGGCCACACGGGCGGCGCGCTCTTCGGGCGGCAGCGCGTCGATCTTGTTGAACACGAGCCAGCGCGGCTTGCGGGCGAGCGCCGGGTCGAACTTCTTCAACTCCGCCACCACCGCCCGCACGGCCTTGACCGGGTCCTCTTCCGCGTCGATCGGCGCGATGTCGACCACGTGCAGCAGCA
>JAJTHJ010000035.1 GCA_021298875.1 Burkholderiales bacterium
GCGGCCTGACCAAGCGGTTCGGAAAACTGACCGCCGTAGATGGCCTGTCGATCCAGGTGCCGCGCGGCCGCATCTGCGGCTTCCTCGGCCCCAACGGCAGCGGCAAGACGACGACGATCCGCCTGTTGTGCGGGCTGCTGACGCCCGACGACGGCGAGGGCACCTGCCTGGGCTATGAAATCCGCCGCGATGCGCGCGCGATCAAGCTGCGCGTGGGCTACATGACGCAGCGCTTCGGCTTGTACGAAGACCTGACCATTGAAGAGAACCTGCGCTTCATCGCCCGCGTGTACGGGCTGGCGGACTCGGCCGGCGCGGCGGCGCGTGCGGTCGAACGGCTGGGGTTGACCGAGCGGCGCGCGCAGCTCGCGGGCACGCTGTCCGGCGGTTGGAAGCAACGGATGGCGCTCGCCGCCTGTTTGCTGCACGAACCGCAACTGTTGTTGTTGGACGAACCGACCGCCGGTGTCGACCCCAAGGCGCGGCGCGATTTCTGGTCGGAGATCCACGCGCTCGCCGCCGACGGGCTGACCGTGCTGGTGTCCACGCATTACATGGACGAGGCCGAGCGCTGCCACCAGATCGCCTACATCTCCTTGGGCAAGCTGCTGGTGGCCGGCACCGCCGACGAAATCCTGCATGCCGCCAAGCTGCGCACCTGGGAGGCGACCGGCAGCGGCGTCGATGCAGTGGCCGCGCGGCTGCGCGATTGGCACGAATGGCTGACCGTGCCTTTCGGCACCCGGCTGCATGTGGTCAGCGACCGCGGCGCCGACTTCGGCGCGTGGTTTGCCGCGCAGCCGGGGCTCACCGACTGCACGGTGCAGGAGATCCCCTCCAGCCTCGAAGACCTCTTCATTTCGCTGATGCAGCACGGCCGCGATGGACTCCAGTAGCGCCGCGCATTTCTCCTGGCGCCGCGTGTGGGCAGTGCTGCTCAAGGAGTTCATCCAACTGAAGCGCGAGCGGCTGACCTTCGCGATGGTGCTCGGCATCCCGGTGATCCAGTTGATCCTGTTTGGCTATGCGATCAACTCCGACCCCCGGCACCTGCCCACCGCGCTAGTGGTGGCCGACAACGGGCCGTTTGCGGCCAGCGTGGTCGCGGCGTTGCAGAACACCGCGTACTTCACGGTGGTTGCACAGACCACGCAGGAGCAGGCCGACCGGATGATCCTCGAAGGCGACGTGCAGTTCGCCCTGGTGATCCCGAGCGACTTCTCCACGCGGCTGCTGCGCGGCGAGCGGCCGGCGATCGCGGTGTATGCGGATGCGACCGACCCCGCGGCCACCGGCAGCGCGCTCGCCGCGCTGGCGGCGCTGCCGCAGGTTGCCTTGATCAACGACCTGAAGGGGCCGCTGGCGCATCTGGCGCCGTGGGCAGATCCGTTCCAGATCGTCGTCCACCGCCGCTACAACCCGGAAGGCATCACCGCCTACAACGTGGTGCCGGGGCTGATCGGCGTGATCCTGACGATGACGCTCATCCTGATGACCTCGATGGCGGTGACCCGCGAGCGCGAGCGCGGCACGCTGGAAAACCTGCTCGCCACGCCCGTGCGCCCCTTCGAGATGATGACCGGCAAGATCCTGCCGTACATGCTGATCGGCTACCTGCAGGTGGTGGTGATCTACGCGGCGGCGCGACTGCTCTTTGCGGTGCCGATGGCCGGCAGCTTCGGCCTGTTGTCGGTGGCGGTGCTGATTTTCATGTTGTCGCTGCTGACGGTGGGCTTCACCTTCAGCACGCTGGCCGCCTCGCAAGTGCAGTCGATGCAGATGACGCTGTTCTTCTTCCTGCCCAACATTTTGCTGTCCGGCTTCATGTTCCCGTTTCGCGGCATGCCGGTGTGGGCGCAGTGGATCGGCAAAGCGTTGCCGCTGACGCACTTCTTGCGGATCGTGCGGGCGATCATGTTGAAGGGCGCCGGCCCGCTGGAGGTGTTGCCGCAGGTCTGGCCGATTCTGGCGTTTACCGCGGTGGTCGGCGCTGTGGCACTGACGCGCTACCGGCAGACGCTCGACTAAAGCCTGCGCTGGCCCCCGGGGTCGGCGGCGGTGGACGTCGTCTCCCGCGAGCGATGAGTCGCAGGCGATCGTCGCGGTGCTGGCGCCGATGTCCTCTCCACCCGCGCCCTATCATCGCGCCATGCATTCTCTGGATCTGCAAGACAGCCCCGTACAGCGCGCCGGCCGCGCCACGCTGATTTGGGCCGCCGACTGGCGTCGCCTGCTGCAGGCTGCGGCGGCGCTGCTGGTGCTGGCGCTTTCGCCGTCGAGTTACGGTGGCGCCAACCGCTCGGCCATGGCCCGGCATCTGGTCGTCGGCGCCGCGCTGAACCTCGCCGGCTTCTGCACGCTGGTGGCGCTGCTGGCGCTGATGCTCACCCGCATCGTGGTCGGCACGGCGAGCGGACTCGGGCTGTCGCAGTTCTCGATCGAAATGCTGGTGCGCGTCCTGGTGCTGGAGCTGATCCCGCTGGCCGCGGCGCTGTTCGTCGCGCTGCGGCTGGCACTACCCAAGGGCGGCGAACTCGTGGCGCTGCGCGGCAGCGCCGACGGCGGGCGGCCGGATCTCGCGTTTCTCCAGCGCGAAGTGCTGCCGCGGTCGCTCGCCTGCGCGGTGCAGTTGTTGCTGCTGGTGACGGCGAGCGGCCTCGTTGCGGCCGCGCTCGCCTACGTGGCGGTGCATAGCGGCTCGACCGCAGGCATCGCCGGCTTCAATCGCACGGTGGGTCGCACGCTTGCGCCGGCCACCGCCACGGTGTTCGTGCTCAAGACCGTCGTGTTTGCCGCCGTCGTGAGCCTGGTGCCGCTGGCGGCAGCGCTGCGCCGCCGGGGCGCCGGCACCGAACTGGGCGCGCTGACGCGGCTCTTCTCCTTGCTGCTGCTGATCCAGATTGCTGCTCTGGCCGGGATTTACGCCTGAGATGACCCCGAAGTCCGAGCCGTCGCTGCGGCATCTGGAGTTGAAGGCAGCGCTGCTGCTGGCGCTGCTGGGCGCACTGCTCGTCGCTGCGGTGCTGTACGTGCTGTATGCGCGCGGGCTGTTCGAGGACACGCGCACGCTGGTGCTGCGCGCCGACAACGCCGAAGGCGTCGTGCCCGGGATGGACCTGTCCTTCGCCGGCTTCCCGATCGGGCGCGTGCGCTCGCTCGACCTCGCGCCGGACAACAGCGTGCGCATCATGGTCGACGTGGCGGAAAAAGACGCGCACCGGCTGCGCACGAGCAGCGTCTTCACGCTGTCGCGCGGCCTCTTCGGCGGGGCCAGCCTGCGCGCCTTCACCGGCGTGCCGGACGACCCGCCGCTGCCCGATGGTGCCGAGCGGCCGGTGCTGATCGGCGATGCGACGGCCGAGATCCCGCGCCTGCTGGCCGACGCGCGCGAACTGGTGTCCAACCTCAACGCGCTGACCGGGCCCGAGTCCGCGCTCGCCGCAAGCCTCGCCAACGTGCAGGCGGCCACCGCCCGGCTCAACGGCCGGCAGGGTGCGCTTGGTGTGCTGCTCGGCAACGAGGCCGACGCGCGGCGGGTCGCGACGGCGCTGGATCGGATCAACGCGCTGCTGGCCCGGGCCGATGCCCTGGTCGCCCATGCCGATACGCAGGTCTTCGGTCGCGACGGCCTGGTGCCCGAGGTGCAGGCCACGGTAGCCGAGTTGCGCACAGCACTGACCGAGGCGCGCGGCTCGCTTCGCAAGATCGACGCCCTGTTGACCGACGTGCAGGCGATCGCCGGCAGCACGCGCGACGCCACGACCGATCTGGCCGCGCTGCGCACCGAAGTCGATGCCAGCCTGCGCAAGGTCGGCCGCATGATCGACGAGCTGAACCGCCGCTGGCCGTTTGCCCGTGACGCGGCAATCGAGTTGCCATGAGCCGGCTCGCCGCGCTGCTGCTCGCCGTGCTGCTCGCCGGCTGCGCCGCGCCGCCGGCCGCACCCGACTGGCAGCGCAACGCGCGCGGCGCGCTCGACCTGGCGCTTGCGGCTTACCTGAAGGGCGACGGCCGCGTGGCCGCCGCCGAGTTCGACCGCGCCCGCCGCGAGCTCACGCGCAGCGGCCAGCCGCAGGCGGTCGCGCAGGCCGAGTTGCTGCGTTGTGCGGCGGCCGTGGCGAGCTTGGTATTCGAGCCCTGTGCCGGCTTCGAGGCGCTGCGCGTCGATGCCAGCGCCGCGCAGCGCGCTTATGCGGAGTACCTCGCCGGCCGGCTCGATCCGGCGCAGGCCGAACTGCTGCCGCTGGCGCAGCGCGCGCTGGCGGCCAAGCGGCTCGAGGGCGAGGCGGCCACCGCCGCGCTGCGCGCGATCGACGATCCGCTGGCACGCCTCGTCGCGGCCGCCGTGCTGGTGCAGACGGGTCGCGCCGACGCGCAGGCCGTAGCGCTGGCGGTGGACACGGCCAGCGCGCAGGGTTGGCGCCGGCCCTTGCTCGCGTGGTTGAAGGCGCAACTGGCACTGGCGGAGAAAGCCGACCGAACCGATGAGGCGCGGAGCATCCGCCGCCGAATCGACCTCACCGGCGGCGACTGATTCCATCTTACCCGGCGGCCGACGCGCGACCGCGCGTTTTCCACAGCGACAGCAGCACCCCGCCGGCCAGCAGCGCGCAGGTCACGGAGAGCGACACCGCGGGTGGCATCTTGCCGACGATGCCCACCAGGAAGATCTTGGTGCCGATGAACACCAGCAGCAGCGCCAGCGCGTACTTCAGGTAGTGGAAGCGGTGGATCAACGCCGCCAGCGCGAAGTACAGCGCGCGCAGCCCCAGGATCGCGAAGATGTTGCTGGTGTAGACGATGAACGGATCGGTGGTGATCGCGAAGATCGCCGGCACCGAATCGACCGCGAAAATGAGGTCGGCAAACTCCACCAGACACAGCGCGAGGAAGAGCGGCGTGGCCCAGCGCACCGCGCGCGCGCTCTCCGGATCGGGCTGGGTGACGAAGAACGCGTTGCCGTGCAGTTGCGGCGTGATCCGCAGACGTTTGCGCAGGAACTTCAGCAGCGGATTGGCGCCGATGTCGGGCACCTGCTCGGCGATGATCCACATCTTGATGCCGGTGAACACGAGGAAGGCGCCGAACAGATACAGCACCCAGCTGAACTGGCTGACCAGCGCCGCGCCCAGCCCGATCATGATCGCGCGCAGCACGATCACGCCCAGGATGCCCCAGAAGAGCACCCGATGCTGGTACTGCGCCGGAATCGCGAAATAGGTGAAGATCAGCGCGATCACGAACACGTTATCCAGCGACAGCGACTTCTCGATCAGGAAGCCGGTCAGGTACTCCATGCCGCGCTCGGCGCCGAGCGTGTGCCAGACCCAGCCGCCGAAGACCAGCGCAATGCCGATGTAGCCGGCCGACAGCAGCAGGCTCTCGGTCACGCCGATCGCGCGCTCGCGCCGGTGCAGCACGCCGAGGTCCAGCACCAGCAGCGTGACGACGATCGCCAGAAAAGCCAGCCAGAAGCCGGTCGGCTGGCCGAGGAACGGCGTTTGCAGCCAGAGGACGATGGCGTCCATCAACCGTACCCGGACGTCAGGGCGACGGCCGGCGCGGGGGCGTCAGGGACGAGCGGCGGCGCCCAACGGCGCACCGCCTCGGTCAGCACGATCGACTCGCCGTCAGCCAGATGGCCATCGGCCTCGGCCACCGCGGCGCAGAGTTCCAGCACCGTCGCCTGCAATTGCGGCGCGTCGATCTCGTCGAGCAGGGCGGCGAGCAGCGCGGGCGGCACGCGGCAGGTGCCGCTCCAGCCGCCATCGGCGCCGGCCAGCAGGTCCTCGCACAACTCCTGCACCACGGCGGCCAGTCCTTCGGGCGGCAGGCCCAAGCGGGCGGCGGCGCCGGCCGCTTCCAGCGCCTGCATCTCGGAGCGGCAGACGTGGCCGTCGGCCATCAGCGTCAGCGCGACGATGCGCGCCGCCGCCTGCGCACTTTTACGGGGATAGCCGCGCATCACGACGCTCCCGCGCCGGCCAGCGCCCGGCCCAGCCGCTGCCGTGGCGGTGCGTGGCGGCGCCGCTGCCGCGTGCGCAGCAGCGCCTGCACCGCGCGCTCCAGCGGGGTGTCGCTCGCCGCGCGCTAGTCGCGCGCCACTGGGGAGAGCAGGA
>JAJTHJ010000344.1 GCA_021298875.1 Burkholderiales bacterium
CAGGCGCCGCAGGAAACCGTGCAATGGCGGGCATCAGACATCGAAAACGCGCGCGCAAGCCTGGGTCGAGTCACTTACGACGATGCATGCCTGCATGCGCTGTGCACAGCCGCACAGGCTTTGGGCGTGGACTCTTTGCGTGCTCCTTGGCTGGCCTTGCGAACGGCGCGTGCCGCGGCCGCGCTGGCGGGCGCAGCGCATGTTGACGACGAGCACATCGCCCTGGCCGCACGCCTGGTGCTGGCACCGCGTGCCACACGTATTCCCGCTGCACCCGAGGCACAAGAGCCACCTGCGCAGGAGTCACCCGCGCCGGCACAAGAACAGCCGCCAGAACCGCAACCAGAAAAAGACTCGCCCGCGGTGCCCGAGGCCCCAAACGAGCCATCATCCCAAGACGGTCGCGACCAGGCGAGCAAACCCAACGACACCGATGAGGCCGCCCAAGCCCCACCACCCCAGCCGTTGCCAGAACTCGCCGAGACCGTGCTCGCCGCTGCGCAGGCGGCCATCCCCGCGGGGCTGTTGGCACTGTTGAAACTCGGCGCCGCGGGTCGCGTTCGGGGGAGCGCCGTCGGGCGGTCGGGCGCAGTGCGCCAGTCACAGTCGCGAGGCCGCCCCGTCGGCGCACGGCGTGGCGAGCCGCGTGCCGGGGCGCGTTTGAACGTGATGGAAACCCTGCGCGCCGCCGCGCCCTGGCAGCCGCTGCGCGCGCGCGAGGACAAACCGCTGCGCAAGGCACGGGTGCAAGTGCGGCGCGAGGACTTCCGCATCCAGCGCTACAAGCAGCGCACGCAGACGACGGCCATCTTCGCGGTCGATGCCTCGGGCTCCGCCGCGCTGCACCGGCTGGCCGAGGCCAAGGGCGCGGTGGAACTCTTCCTCGCTGACTGCTACGTGCGGCGCGACCAGGTGGCGTTGATCGCCTTTCGCCAGCAGCAGGCGGAGTTGCTGTTGCCACCGACTCGATCGCTGGCGCGCGCCAAGCGCAGCCTCGCCGGGTTGCCGGGCGGCGGCGCAACGCCGCTCGCCGCTGCGCTCAAGGCCACGCTCGAACTCGCCGACGCGGTACGCCGTCGCGGCGACACCGTACTCGCCGTGCTGCTGACCGACGGCCGCGCCAACGTGGCGCTGGACGGCAGCGCGGGCCGCGCGCAGGCCGAAGGCGATGCGCTCGCCACCGCGCGGCTGATCCGCGCGGCGGGGCTGCGTTGCCTGCTGATCGATGTCTCGCCCCGCCCGCAACCGCAGGCCGAGCAACTGGCCGCCGCGATGGGCGCGCGCTATCTGCCGCTGCCGCACGCGGATGCGGCGGCGATGTCGGCGGCGGTGCAGGTCGCCGCTCGGCCTTAGCCGGAACGCCGCTCGCCGTCGCGCGGGATCAAACCGTAGGGCTCCACCAACCCCCACACCTGCGGCGGCACTATGTTTTTCATCTTGCGCGGCTGCTCGCGGCGCAGGTGGATCACGGTTTCGATCGCCTTCATCTCCACCCGCGCACGGGCGAACTCCAGGCCGCGCGGGCCGATCCTGGGCATCAGCCAGCCGACGATCGGGCGCAGCCAGCCCGGCATCGGCCGCAGCGGCAGGCCGCCGGCGGCGCGCTCGGTGTTGGCGAGAAAACCGCGCACCGGGCCGGCGCGCTTGCCGGCGCTGCCGGGGGCGCGCGCCTTGAGTTCGTCGCCGAGCAGCGCGACCAGATCTTCGCCGCGCGCGTTGCGCACGATCAGCCACTGCTCACCCTCGCCGCCCATGTAGCCGACGGTGAGGTCGGCCAGCACGTTGGTGTAGTCCACGCAGGTGCGGCAGGTCAGCGGAAAAAAGTCCGGCGGCAGTTGCGACAGAGGCAGTTGCAGGAACGGGATCGTCTGGTGCCGGCCGTCGGCAAAGCGCAGTTCCACGTGGTAGTCGGCACGGAATTCCAGATAGGTAATCGTTTCCGGCGCGTCCGAGAGCAACGCCAGAAAGCGGTGGAAGTTTTTGGTCGTGGTGTTGTCCGAGCAGGGCGTGCCAATCACATACAGCTTCTCGAAGCCCAGTTCCGCTTCCAGCGCGCGCAGCGCATAGACCTGACAGGGAATGCCGATGACCGCCAGCCGCTTGTAGCCACGCGCCCGCGCCGGCTCGAGCAGCGCGAGCAGCGGCGCATAACCCATCCGCATGCCGCGCACGGCCGCCATGGCCGACGCTTCCGTCACCAGCACCGGCACCGGCCGCCAGCGGTCTTGCGCGTCGGGCGCGACGGTCAGCACCGCATCGACGGCGCCGGTCTCCAGCAGCCGCTCGCCGATCCGCGTGGCGATGCCGGTCCACTGCGCGCCGCCGCGCGGCGGCGCGAGCGAGGCGCGCAGCATGCGGGTGAAAGGACCGAAGTGCAGTTCGTCGGGCCGGCCGGCGTCGCGCGCGCGGCCATGCACCCGCGCTTCTAGCGTCGCGTAGTCCGGACGGATGAACTGGCAAGCGCGCCCGCAGTCCTGCGGCGTGCTGCTGCGCGAAACGCCGCAGTCCGTGCACAGCCCGCGCGGCGCGGCGGCGGCCACAGGCGGCGCCCAGACCGGTGCGGCGGGGTCGGTGGAGTAGACGGCGGCGGCGGGCATCGGGCGGCGGTGGATTCGGCCACACTATCGCATGGCCGCCGCGTTCGACACCACCGACTTCCCGCCAAAGCGCAGCGCGGCGCTGGCGCGGCTCGCGGCCTTTGCCGATGGTGCAGCCGCCGACTACGCGCGGCTGCGCAACTTCGACCGCGCTCCGCAGGCGCCGGCGGCGGTGTCGGGCCTGTCGCCCTACCTGCGCCATCGCGCCGTCACCGAGCACGAGGTGCTGGCTGCCGTGCTCGCACGCTGGCCGCTGGCACGGGTGGAGAAGTTCGTGCAGGAAGTGTTCTGGCGTACCTACTGGAAGGGCTGGCTGCAAGCGCGGCCTGCGGTTTGGACCGACTACCTGCAGGCCGTGCCGCAGCGCTTGGCCGAACTCGACGGTGCGGGCCGCCGCCTATACGAGCGCGCCTGCAAGGGCGCGACGGGTATCGATGCCTTCGATGCCTGGGTCGGGCGGCTCCTGTCCACCGGCTACCTGCACAACCACGCGCGAATGTGGTTCGCCTCGATCTGGGCGCACACGCTGCGCCTGCCGTGGGAACTGGGCGCCGACTTCTTTCTGCGCCATCTGCTCGATGGCGACCCTGCCTCCAACACGCTGTCTTGGCGCTGGGTGGTCGGGCTGCACACGCCCGGCAAGACCTACCTCGCGCGGGCCGACAACATCGCC
>JAJTHJ010000347.1 GCA_021298875.1 Burkholderiales bacterium
GGTGATCGGTTGATCGTGATCCGTGATCCGTGATCCGTGATCCGGTGGGCGTGGGTTGGCTCGGCGCTGCGACGGCACCGACTGCGCCCGACTCCCGACTCCCGACTGCCGACTGCCGACTGCTTACTGCCGCATCCGCCGGCGCAAACGCGAGCATCCGTAGCAACGTCATCGTGAAGCCGGCGTACTCGTCGGGCGCGAGGCTCAGGTCGTTGCGGCCGTGCAGGGCGATCTGGTAGTACAGCTGCACCTCATCGGGTGCGAAGGTCTTGGCAAAGCGGCGTACGGTTTCGGCATCGGCCGCCGCGTCGCCCAACGCTTCGTCGGCGGCGTCGGGCACTTGCTGGGCGAGTGCCACCCGATGCAAAAGGCTGCCCAGGTCGCGCAGCGCCTGCGCAAAGGAGTAGCTGCGCACGGCCATTTCGTCGGAAATCGCCAGCAGCGTCTTGGCGTCGCGCGCGGCTACAGCATCGAGGATGCGCTCGAGGATCGTGGTGTCGATCGCACCCAGCATCGCGCGCACGGCGTCCAGCGTGACCTTGCCGCCGGCAAAGGCGATCGCCTGGTCGAGCAGCGACAGGCCGTCGCGCATGCTGCCGCGCGCGGCGTGCGCCAGCAGCCGCAGCGCGGGCGGCTCGGCGGCGATACCCTCCTCCGCCAGAATCTCGTCGAAGCGACCAACGATCCCCGCCGGCGTCATCTGCTTCAGGTTGAATTGCAGGCAGCGGCTCAGCACCGTGACCGGAATCTTCTGCGGGTCGGTGGTGGCGAGGATGAACTTGACATAGTCGGGCGGCTCTTCCAGCGTCTTCAGCATCGCGTTGAAGGCGTGGGTGGTGAGCATGTGCACTTCGTCGATCATGTAGACCTTGAAGCGCGCATTGCTGGGCGAGTAGACCGCGCGCTCCAGCAGTGTGGTCATCTCGTCCACGCCGCGGTTGCTGGCGGCGTCCATCTCGATGTAATCGACAAAGCGGCCGGCGTCGATCGCAGTGCAGGCCTCGCACTGGTTGCAGGGCGTGGCGGTGATGCCGCCCTGCCCGTCCACGCCCACGCAATTGAGCGCCTTGGCGAGGATGCGCGCCAAGGTCGTCTTGCCCACGCCGCGCGTACCGGTGAACAGATACGCGTGATGCAGCCGCTGCTGCTCTAACGCATGCGACAGCGCCCGCACGACATGCTCCTGCCCGACGCAGGACGCAAAGTCGCGCGGGCGCCATTTGCGGGCGAGGACTTGATAGGTCATGCGGGCAGATTACCCGATCGCGTCGCCGCACCCAGGCGCGCCAGCGACTCGCCGGTCATCCGGCAGATGCGCCAGTCGGGCAGCAGTTCGGCGCCGAGCGAGCGGTAGAAGTCGATGGCCGGTTGGTTCCAATCGAGCACCGACCACTCGAAGCGCCCGCAGCCGCGCGCGACCGCGATGCGCGCGCAATGCGCGATCAGGGCCTTGCCGTAACCGCGGCCGCGCGCCTGCGGCACGACGAAGAGATCTTCCAGATACAGCCCGCGCCGCGCGAGGAAGGTCGAGTAGTTGTGGAAGTACAGCGCAAAGCCGACCGGCCGCCCTGCCTCCCAGCCGATCACGGCCTCGATCACCGGCCGCTCGCCAAAGAGTTCATGCCGCAGTTGCGCCTCGGTGCCGGTGACCATGTGCGTGAGCCGCTCGTACTCCGCCAGCGCGCGGATCAGGTCCATCAGCACGCCGCAGTCTTCGGAGCGGGCGGGTTCGATGCGGAAGGTCATGGGATCAGCGCCGGTCGTAGTGGTAGCGGCAGGCCACGATGGTGAGCACCCTGCCCTCCACCGCGTACACGAGCCGATGCGTGTCGTCGATGCGGCGCGACCAAAGGCCGGCGAGGTTCTCGCGCAGCGGTTCGGGCTTGCCGACACCCTCAAAGGGATGGCGCAACGTGTCTTCGATCAGCGCGTTGATCCGGCGCAGCGTCTTGCGATCCTGCCCTTGCCAGGACAGGTAATCGGACAAGGCCGCCGCCGTCCACAGCAGGCGATCAGGCATCGACCAACGCCCGCGCCCGCGCCTTGCCCGAGCGCAGTTGTCGGATCGACTTGGCCAGATGCGCGGCGTTGGCGGGCGACTTCAGCAGGTAGACGGTCTCGCGCCAGCTGTTGAACGTGTCGAGCGACATCACCACCGCATCCGGCGCGTCGCGTCGCGCGATCACCGTGACGTCGGCATCGTCGACCGCGCGGTCGATGACCTGCTTCAAGCGATTACGGGCTTCGGAAAAGGTGACAACGCGCATGGGAGCGGCCTCAACTTGTACAAGATTGGGGACAAGTGTAGCCGAGAGCGAAAGAGGCGAGCCTTGTCCTCGGCACTGAAGGGAATCCGCTGTGGCTGCTTCGTTCCCGACCTGACCAGGTTCACGGCCCCATCATGCGAGGGGGCCCGCCGCGGCGGATGGTATCAGCGCGAGTTGCTTGGGCTAAAGAGGGCTGCGATTGGGTGTGCCTTTGGCTGGCGACGCGCTCCGCATGCAGCGGTCTTCCCTCACCCCAACCCCTCTCCCGGGGAGAGAGGGGCTTGCTCTGCCGGCTCCTCGTGCAGCGCGCCATGGCGGTCGATCAGTGCCGTTCGCACTTCGCGCGCGGCAAACGCCAATTGCGCTGCGCGTCGGTACCGCTCCAACTGCTCCCGATACCCCGCCCGCTCGGCCTCCAGCACCTGCCACTTGAAGTCGAGCACCCACAGCAGGCCATCGACGTCCACCACGCGGTCGGGGCGGTGGACGGCGTCGGGGGCGATCAGCTCCAGTTCCGCGCGCGCCCAGCGGTAACGCGCGGGGTCGAAGAAGGACCGCAAGGCGTCGGCGGTGAGGATGGTCTGCGCGCTTTCTGCGACTTGGCGCGCTTGCGCTTCGGTCAAGCTCAGCGCGGCAGCGACGGCACCGACGGCGGGCAGAGTCAACGCGCCGTCACGCGTGGCCCACTCCAGCAGCTTGTGCAACGCGCGGCCCAGCAGGCGCGGCTCGCTGTCGTCGCGCGGCTTGCGCTCGCCCACGCGCAGCGGCGCGGGCCGGTAGTCGATCACCGGGCCGGCAGTGGGCACCGCCGCAGCCGGCAGTGCGGCGCCCGGCTCCTCCGCGACCACGGCATCCGGCATCGCCTCGGCCAGCCGCTGGAACCAGGGGTGCGGCTTGGGCGGCGCGTTGCCGGCGGCGACCGTGCTGCCGGAGACGATCAGCACTTGCCGCGCGCGCGTCAGCGCCACGTAGAGCAGGTTCAGGTCTTCGCTTTCCGCGAGGCGCGCTTCCTCGTCGAACCACGAGTTTCGCGCGCGGCCACGCTCGGCCTTGCGGCCGACGATCGAGACGTGCACCGGCGCGGGCACCTCGGGCGGCCAGACCACCAGCGGCTTGACGTGCTCGCCACCGTGACCGGTGGTGCCGGGGACGACGACGACGATGGGCGCCTCCAACCCCTTGGCCTCGTGGATGGTCAGGATGCGCACCGCGTCGTCGCCGGCCGTGATGCCCTCGCCCGGCGCGTCCTGCTCCGCGCCGCCGCGATACTCGGCGAGCGCGTGCAAAAAGCGCGGCAAACTGGGGTAGCGGCCGGCGTCGATCTCGAGCGCAAGTTCCAGATAAGCGCGCAGGTTGGCGAGCGTGCGTTCGCGCGCGGCGGGCGGCACCGCGGCGGCGTAGGCGGCGAGCGCATCGGTCTCCCAGAAGATGCGGTCGAGCAGATCGTGCACCGGCAGCCGTTGCGCCCATTCGCGCCAGCGCGTAAGACGCTCGCGCGCCGCCGCCAGCCGCGGCTGCCATTCGATGCGCTGCAAGCGGCTCCACCAATGCCCACCGCCCGCGGCGGCGAGCGCGATCAGGTCTTCGTCGGTGCAGCCGAGCAACGGGGTGCGCAGCGCATGCGCCAGATTCAAATCCGAAAACGGCGCGATCAGAAACGACAGCAGCGCCTGCAAGTCTTCCGCCTCCAGCGTGTCGAGCAGGCCGCCGGGGCGGTTGGACAGGTAGGGAATGCCCGCCTCGCGCAGCGCGCGCTCGTAGGCGGCCAGGTGCGTGCGCGAGCGCACCAGCAGCAGCACGTCGCCCCAGCGCGCGGGCCGCTCGGCGCCCGCGCCATGCACGGCAAAGCGGCCGACCCAGCGGTTCAGCTCCTGCGCGATGCGCGCGCCTTGCAGCAGCGCGACGAGCGCTTCGCCCGCGGGCGGCGGCTCGGTCAACGGGTCGCGCGCCGCGGGGTTTTCGGCGGTTTCAATTTCGGGCAGCGCAACCGGAGCGAGCAAGCGCACCGCGCCCTCGGCGGCGGACTCGGTCGTGTGCGCGGCAAAGGCCGGATGCGCGCCGGGCAGCGCGCGGTTGAGCAGTTCAACGATGGCCGGCGCGTTGCGCCGCGTGTGGTCGGTGCGCAGTCGCAGCGCGCCGTAGTCGGTTTGCAGCCACCGGGCCGCTGCGGCAAAGAGGCGCGGCTCCGCGCGGCGGAAGCGGTAGATCGACTGTTTGGGGTCGCCCACCAGAAACACCGCGGGCCGCGCGCCGTCGCCGCCATAGGCGGCGAGCCAGTCCTGCAACACGCGCCATTGGAGCGGGTTGGTGTCCTGCACCTCGTCGATCAACACCTGCCGGTAACGCTGGTCGAGCCGCGCGTGCACGGCCGCGGCCTGCGCTTCGTCGCGCAGCAGGGCGACGGTCATCGCCTCGATGTCGTCGAAGTCGATCTCCCCGGCCGCCGCCTTGACCGCCCGGTACGCCTGCGCCAGCGGGCCGAAGCAGGCGAGTGCCGCGGCCGACAACGCGCAGGCCGCGGCGTCGGCGCAGCGGGCGCGTGCATCGGTCACCGCCGCGCCGAGTTCGGCGAGCAGCGTGCGGTATTGCGCCTGCATGGCGGGTTGTGCGGCCAGGGCTCGGTCGAGATGCGAGAGCTTGCGCAGCTCGCCGCTCTTGGTGAGCACGGCCTCGGCCAATTGGTCCAACCAGTCGAGCGCTGCATCGGTGTCGAGCGTGGCCGGCGCTTCGGTCACGGCGGCCAAGCCCAAGGCGAGCTTGGCGGCCTCCTTCGGCTTTTCACCCAGCGGCGCCACCAGCCGCAGCAGCGCCTGTACGCGCTCGCGCACGGCGGGGTCGGCAGCGAATTCCACCGCGGGGTCGCCCTGGCCCAACTGAAAGTCGCGGCGCAGGCGCTCAGCGTTCAAGCCGGCTTCGATCGCCAGTTCGACGTCGGTGTGCCGCGCCAGCCATTGGCGCAGCAGGCGCTCGGCGTCGCTGGCGCCGAACTCATCGACCAGACTCTCGAAGGCAGAGCGCAAAGCTGCGGCTTCAGGCTTGAGCAGTTCGGCGCAGAACGAGCGCCACGCCGCATCGCGCAGCGCGCCGGGGCGTTGCGCGGTGGTCAGGCGCCGCGGCACGCCGCTGGCCAGCGGCGCCAGCGCAAGCAGCCGCAAGAACCAGCCGTGAAAGGTCTCGATGGTCGGTGCCGGCTCGGCTTCGAGCAAGGCTTCCAGCAGGCCGCGGGCGCGTGGCAGCGCGGCGCGCGCGGCGTCGGGGGCCAGTTGCAGCCGGGCGAGTTCGGCCAATGCCTCGGCCTTTGGCGCGGTGGCAAGCAGCCGCAGCCGCGCCAGCAGCCGCTCGCGCATCTCCTGCGCGGCGCGACGGGTGAAGGTGATCGCCAGTATCTCGCCCGGTGCCGCACCGGCGAGCAAGCAACGCACGATGCGCGCGACCAGTAGCCAGGTCTTGCCCGAGCCGGCGCAGGCTTCGATCGCGACACTCGCCTGCGGATCGAGCGCGTGCGCGGTGAAGGCCGCCGCGGGCAGCGGGATGGCGGCGTCGCCTTCGAGGCGGAAGAAGGCGGGGGTCATGGGGTCGCTTTCCGCGTGTGTAGCGGAGTACCGTCGAGCGGCGCTCGGCGCCCCCACCCCGACCCGTCCAGTCTCGGCCTTGCAGGGCCTCGCCGCTGCAGCGGCGCAGAGCTTCGCTCTGCGAAACCCCGCTTCCGCCCCCCGCAGGCAGGGGACGGAGAAAACCTTGCGCCCGACGATACGAGCGAGGCGTGGAACCCAAGCGTCGCAGACAGCCTTCCCTCACCCGGCGCTTCGCGCCACCCTCTCCCGGGGGGAGAGGGTTGTTTCGCCCCTCTCCCCCCGGGAGAGGAGTTGGGGTGAGGGAGGACCGCTAGTGCGAAGTCGCTCATTCCGAAACACGCTCCAACGCAACTTCATCCTGCCCCGTCCCATCCACCCGATACGCCCGTCGGCACAACCCGCGCGCTTCGCAACGCTCGCAGACCTCGGCGGCGCCGTGAGCAGGCAAGGGACTGCCTTGCGCGATGCGGTTCAGTTGATTGGTCAGGCGCTCGCGCAGTTGTTGGGCCAAGCTGCCGGGATCATCGGCTGTGTGCAGATCGAACTGCGCCCGCTCGGCGCGCAGCGCAACGTAGGCGGCCAGCGCCGGCGGCTCGGGCAGCAGCGCGCAGTAGAAGGCAAGCTGGGGACTCTCGGCCGGCTCGCGCGTGGCCTCTTTCAGCGCGGCGATATTGCCGCCGGTCTTGTAGTCGAGCACGGCAAAGCCACCGTGCTCCCATTCGTCGATGCGGTCGATCCGGCCGACCAGCCGCAGGGTACCGTGCGGAAGAGACAGCTCGCGCTCGGCGCGCACTTCGGCCTGCGCAAAGTGCCAACCCTTGGCCGACCACGTGGCCAGCCAATGCAGATACTCCCCCGCCCAGTGCCGCCACTGGCGCGCGGCGGCGAAGTACGACGGCAGTTCATCGACCAGCGGCGCAAACGCCGCGTCGATCTGCGTCTGCAAACTTGCCAGCGCATCGGGCGGCGCGCTGTCGCCGCCCGCCTCGTGCCAGCGCTGCAAGGCGCGGTGCAGTGCCTCGCCAACGCGCTGCGCGGCCGGGTCTTCGTCGATCTCCGCGAGTGGCGCGAGCTGCGCCATCCGCAGCGCAAAGTAGCGGTACGGACAGGCGACGAGATCGGCATACGCGCCGGCGCTGATGCTCGCCGGCAGCAACGCGGGCGCAGCCGGTGCCGGCATCGGCTCGCCGCTGCTGGCCACCGTGCGTGCATGCGCGGCGAGCAGACCCGCGGCGGGCTGCACCGGGTCGGGCAGGCCGGCCGCAGCAGCCAGCGCGCGCAGGCGGGCGAGCCAAGGGCTTTCGAGGTTCTCGGCGTCGTTGCGGCGCGACTGCCAGGTGAAGCTCGCCGCGGGGCTGCGCGCCAGCAGGGCGGCCAGCGTGACGAGCGCCGCGCGCCGCGCCGCCGCGGCATCGGGCAGCTTCAGTTCGCGCCGCAGCGCGGTCGGCAACAGCGCGTCGGCGGGCGGCGCGGCGGGCAGATGTTCGGCATCGGCGCCGACCAGCACCACCGCGTCGAAGCTGCGCAACCAACTGCCGGCGAGCGAGACCATCGCCACGCGGCTCTCGGTGCCGGCATCGACGAACTCGGCCTGCTCCAACGCATCGGCCAGCACCGCGCGCCACTCGGTGAGCGCGTAGCGGCCTTCGATGGCTTTCTCCGCGCGCAAACGCTGCAGCTGCGCCAGCACCTTCGCACCGGCCACGTCCTGCGCGAGGCTCGCAAACAATCCCACCGCGCGGTCGAGCGCGTCCAGCGCTTCGAGCTGCGAGGCCCAGCGGCCGGCGTTGCGCGTCTGGCGGGCAAGCGCAGCAAGCTCGCCGATCCACTGCGAGGCACGCTGTAACGCGGGCTGGTCTTCGTCGGAGGCGTGCGCGAGTTCGTGCCGCAGCGCCTGCTCGATCGCGCCCCAGCCACCGAGCACCGCGCGCGCGCGCAGTGTGGCTTCCAGCGCTTGCAGCGCCTCGCCCTTCAGCGGATCGGCGGCGTAAACGGCGGGGGCCTTGAGCCAGTCGAGCAGATCGACCCAGCGCGCATCGCCCGCCACCAGGTCGTACCAGCGCATCAGTGCGGCGGCGGCGGCGGTGGTCGAGAGCTTCCAGCCCGCCTCATCCGCCACCAGAATCCCGGCGCGCTCCAGCAGCGCGCGGGTGCGGCGCGCGACCAAGCGGTCGAGGGCGACGATCGCCACGCGCCGCGCGCCGCCGCGCAGTGCGGCTTCCACCGTGGCAGCGGCGGCGAGCGCTTCGTCTTCCAGCGTGGTCGCGGCGATCAACTGCGCGGGGCGCGCTTGCCACGCAGCGGCGAAGGGCACGGCGCGTTCGGGCAGAGGCGCGGGCGCTGGTTCGCCGGTCAGTTCCGGCCAAGCCCAGCGCGCCCAATGCGCACCGGTGGCCGCCCAGTCGACGGAAAGATCCAGCACCGGCCCAGCCCAATGCGCGCGCAGCAGTTCCATCTCCGCCTGCGGGCCGGGCCGCGGCAGCAGCACGAGCGGCGCGGCGGACTGCCCGGCCAGCCGCCGCAGCGCGGCGGGACGCGCGTTGGCGGGATCGTGCGCGTCGCCGCGCACGGCGCCGAGCACGGCGGCGACCAGTTGCGCCTCTTGCGATAGCGCGCTCCACGCGCGGCCCGCATACAGGCTTTGCGCGGCGGCGGCAAAGCGGCTGCCGGAGTCGGTCGCGGGTGTGGCGAGCAGTTCTGCCACAAGCGCGCGCAGATCGCCCGCGAGTTGCCACGGGTCGGCCGGGCCGCCCAGCGCCTGCGCCAGCCAGGCGGTCCGGCGCAGCACCGCAAAGAGTTCGGCGCGGCAGGCGAGTTCGCTGCGCAGTTGCGAAGGACCAAAGCGCAGCAGCGCCTCTTGCGTAAGGTCCGTGAGCGCCACGCCACGCGGCGCGGCGACCACGCCTGCGCCCGCAAATCCGTCGCGCAACTCGACGAGCAGCGCCGGCCGGGGTACGACCACTGTCAGCGCGGACAGATCGCCGTCGGCGCAGTGTTCGGCAAAGCGGCGCAGGTCCTGCGCCACGCGGCGCCAGAAGTCGTCGGTCAGCGCGACGGCACACGCGGTGTGGCGGTCGGTCATTGGACGATTGTAGAAAGCGGGCTGCGCCGTCAGGGCTTGCTGACGACTCGGCCGGTCGGCAACAGCCAGAGCGCCCTCCAGCGGGGGATTCGGCGCCACGCTCGCCACGAACCTCGGGGCATCGAAGCGCACCGCCCCCACCCCGACCCTCCCCCGCGGGCGGGGGAGGGAGAAAACCCCCTCCCCTGCGAAGCGGGGGGCGGAAGCGGGGTTTCGTGAAGCGCAGCTTCGCGCCGCTGGAGCGGCGAGGCCATGCAAGGCCGAGACTGGA
>JAJTHJ010000317.1 GCA_021298875.1 Burkholderiales bacterium
ACCTCCTGCACCGCGTAGCCGGCGCCGCCGCGGCCGCGCAGCTTGGCGCGCTTCATCTCCTCGATCATCGCGGTGCAGCCCTGCGCGGCAACGTAGGCGCCCGCGGCACGTTGCCGCTCGAGCACCGCGCGGATCGCACTGCCGGGGACGAAGCCTTCGTCCAGCAGCGACCCGCGCCGCCGCACGTTGTCGGCGACGACGAACAACGCGCGCGGCCAGTCGGCGATCGGCACCTGCTCGCAGATCAGCGCGGCGATCTCGTCGATGCGCGCTTCATTTAGCTTGGGGATCGCCCAGCCGTTGACGATCAGCGCCGGCCCTTGGTCGCACATCCCCGTGCAGGAGGTGAGATCGACCGACACCAGATGGTCTTCCGACACCTTGCCGCGCTCGATCCACAGTTGCGAGCACATGCGGTCGAGCAGCGCGAGGTTGCCGGCCATGCGGTCGGTGATGTTGTCGGAAAAGCGCACCCGATAGCGCCCCGCCGGCGCCAAGTGCAAGAAAGCGTAAAAGCTCGCCACCCCTTCGACCCGTGCGCGCGGCCAACCCACCGCCTGCGCGATGCGCGTGATCGTCGCCGGCGGCAGCCAGCCGGCCGGCTCCTGCGCCTCAATCAGGATTTGCACCAAGTCGGTGCGCTGCGCACCGTAGCGGGCAAGCGTCTCTTCGAGCGCTGCTGCGGCAACCTTGTCGGTCGTCATCGGGAACTTCGGTCTTTCGATACCGACCATGTTCGCTGCCGCGCCCGCGGCAAGTCTGACCAAGGTCAAGCGCGCGCCGCTTCGCGCATGCGTCATCACAAATCGGAGCGAGAAAAACGCCTTGCGCGGCTGCGCGGGGCGCGCCCCACGCGAGAAACGCCGTCTGCGCGCGGCGCTCGCTCAACTCCGGGTGCTCAACCTTTGGTGCGGCCTTCACGCTCCAAGGCGGTGCGCGCCGCCGCCAGCTCTGCCTTCTGCGCCTTGCCGACACACGGATACGCGAGTTCCATTTGCTCCAGCGCCTGCACGATCGACGCCACCACCACCAGCCGCAGGTACCACTTGTTGTCCGCGGGAACCACGTACCACGGCGCCTGCGGCGTCGCGGTGGCGCGGATCGCGTCTTCGTACGCGGTCTGGTAGTCGTCCCAATAGGCGCGCTCGCGCACGTCGGCCGCCGAGAACTTCCAGTTCTTGCCGGGTTCGTCCAGGCGCTCCATGAAGCGGCGCTTCTGTTCCGCCTTGGACACGTTGAGGAAGAACTTCAGCACCTTGGTGCCCTGGCGCGAAAGGTAGTCCTCGAAGTGCGCGATATCGGCCAGCCGCTCATCGAACACACGCTTGCGCACGCACTCGGGCGGCAGCTTCTGCCCTTGCAGGATCGCGCGGTGCACGCGCACGACCAGCACTTCCTCGTAGTACGAACGATTGAAGATGCCGATCCGCCCGCGCTCCGGCAGCTCGCGCCAGTAGCGCCACATGTAGTCGTGGTCGAGATCCAGCGCGGTGGGCTGTTTGAACGACACCACCTGCACGCCTTGCGGGTTGACCCCGCTCATCACGTGCTTGATGGTGCCGTCCTTGCCGGCGGCATCCATCGCCTGGAATACCAGCAGCAGCGAGCGGCGGTCCTGCGCGTACAGCTTGTCCTGCTGCTCGGCCAGCCACTGCACGCCGCGCGCGAGCCATTCCTTGGCCTGCGGCTTGTCCTCGCCGTCCATCATGCCGGTGTCGGCCGGGTCGTGGTCGCGCAGGCGGAACTTGCGGCCCTGCACGACGCGGTAGGGACGGATGGCTTTTTCGATGCGGTCGATGATCTGCTGGGAGCTGGGCATGGCATCCTCGGTCGGGAGAGCAGGACAAAGCAGACTCAGTCTTCCGTTGCGACGCTCTTCGCCCGTCGCTCGCATGCATGCGGCGCGCGGATCGAAGAGACTTCTCGTTTCGCCGAGACGGCCAGTCGCAACGCTTCGTAATCGGCGACTGCCAGATCAGATCGGCGTCGCCAGCACGGTAATCGTGTCGGTGTAGGTGCGTGCCGGCAGCGTATTCGGCATCGCCGACTGCACATAAACGTGCGCGACCAGATTGCCGCTACCGCAACTCGACCTGTCGGCGACCGCTGCGAAGGTGGTCAGCGAAGACGAGGTTGCATTCGCGTTGCGGGATGCCGCGATCGGCGTCGCCTGCCCGGGCAGGCCCACCGTGACGGCATAGTTGACGAGCACGCCATCGGTTGTCCCGAGCTGCCACCACGTGTAGGAAAGCAGGTTGTTGCCAGTACTGACCGTCAGCCGGACTTGACCTGCATAGGTATCGACCAGGCAAAAGCGCATCGACTCGCCGATCTCGGAGCCTTGGTTGTCGGCATCGGGATGATCAGAGTTGGTAAACGACACGTCGCTCAAGTTCAGCACTTGGACCTGCCGTGGGGTGGCGGGGCGGTTGGCGGCCACGCCAAAGGTGCCAGAGGATGTCGATCCCAGTGTCCCCTGAGTCGCAGCAAAAGGGGCACTGGCCAAAAACGACAGCCCAAGAATCAAGCTGCGCGAAAAGCCGAACTTCATTTTGTCTTTCCTCCGATGACAGAAAGCAGGCGGTAGCGCCAAAACGACGTTACTGATGGCAGCCGCCTCCACATCGACCTTCGCTGAAGCACGGCAGGCCATGGACACGATGTTACGCCGCCATCCAACGTAGAGAGAGCCAAAGCCGCAACCAGACGGGCTTCCACTGGAGTCGGGCAAGGTCACCCGCCGAAGCGGCCACGGCCAGGCAATCTGCGCGAAAAAGCCCTGCTGCTTCAAGGCCTGCCGCTGCACCCCACGACCTAGCCCAGCCGCGCCAGCGTGCGCGTCAGCCGTCGCACGCGCGCGGCGGTGCGCTCGCCGGGCTGCGCCGAAAACTGCGGATGCTCGAGCGCGCAGGCCATCAGCTCGTAGAAGGCGCGGTCGAGCGCCTTGCGGGCGGCGGCCAACTGTTGCGCGATCGCCTCGCAGTCGCCGCCGGCCTCGACCAAGCCGGCCACCGCGCGTACCTGGCCTTCCGCGCGCTTCAGGCGCGCCACGAGTTCGCGGCGGGCGGCGGCGACGTCCTCGGCAGCCATTGCCGTCAGGCGCGCGCGGACCGCGTTACCGGCACGCCGAGCTCTTTGAGGATCCAACCCATCGGGCAGAAGTTCGTGATGCCGTACTGGAACAGGTTGGCGCCGACGAAGGCCGTGAACGCCAGGAACCACGGCGAGACGAACAGCGGACTGGCTTCGAGGCCGAGCGCCAGCGAGATCAGGATGAAGCCGCCGGCAAAGATGTGGATGACGCGATCAATCGTCATGACGAGGCTCCTTCAAGGGAAGTGGGGGTTGAGAACGCAGCGCCGTGCTGGCGGTAGCGCGAGGAGTAATACAGCACCGGAATCACCACCAGCGTCAGCAATGTGGAGACGAAGACGCC
>JAJTHJ010000388.1 GCA_021298875.1 Burkholderiales bacterium
GGGCGCGCAGCGCCGCGCGGATGCGCTGACCATCGAAGTCGATGCCGCCAACCCCGACAAGGACGTCGCTGCGCTCGATATCGCGCTGCCGCTGTTCACGCGCCGCCACGAGCGCGAGTTCCGCGCGCTGGACACGCCGGCTGCGGCGCTGCCGGCGGCGGCGCGCCTGCCGCTCGCGCCGCCGACGGCGGGCGCGGCGCGGTCGATCGCCTTCAAGACCCTGCTCGACGGCGAACTCGATCACGTGGTCGAACTCGACGCCGGCGCCGACCTCGACTGGCGCGCCGTGGTCGGCTTCTTCGCCCGCCAGTTGGCGCACGAACTCGGCCTCGTCGCACAGTACGAGACCGTCTACCGCGCCGTGCGGGACTTCGTGCGCGACGGCCTGTTTGCCGCCGCGCCGGTCGATCTGGACGACCCCGCGGTCGTGCATTCGCTGGCCGGCCCGTTGGCCGGCCAGCTCGTCTACGACACCGTGAAGGCTGCGCTCAACGCCGCCAGCCTGCGCCCCGCGCCCGCGGTGCGGCGCGCCGGCGAACTGCGCCTGACGGCGATGCGTCCGTTCCGCGTGGCGCCGCGCGGCTTTCTCGCGCCGCGCAAGTCGGTGGTGAACCGCATCGTCGGCGAGGCGCACGCCGACGCGCTGGAGTTGAAGTTCGCCGCCTTTCTCGATGCCGCGGCCGACGTCGCCGCCTTTGGCAAGAACTATCTGGCGGTCGGCCTCCGGCTCGACTACGTTCGCCGCAACGGCGATCTGGCGCAGTACCTGCCGGACTTCATCGTCCGCACTGCCGATGGCCGCATCTGGATTGTGGAGACCAAGGGCCGCGCCGAGCTCGACCTGCCCGCCAAGATGGCACGCTTGGCGCAGTGGTGCGCCGACGCTACGGAGGCTTGCGCCGGCGCGGGCGGGCCGGGTTTCGGGTTTGTTTACGTGGACGAGGCGGTCTTCGAACGCCTGCGCCCAAGCGACTTTGCGCAACTCGTGGCGGCGTGCCGCGACTTTCAGCTTTGACCCCACGCTGGAGGCATTTCGCTAGTTGTTTGCTAGCATCGGCCGCTCGCGCAGTTTTCAACGAGGCGACCCATGAGTTCACTCGTTATCAAGAATCTTCCGGATAGTCTGCATGCGCGCCTCAAGCGGCAGGCCGAACGCAACCGTCGTTCGGTAATCAAGGAGGCCGTGCGGCTGCTCGAAGCCGGGTTGGAGACCGAGGGCGCACCGCCGTTGCCCGCAAGCCGTGCCGCCGGCACCCGCGCGGTGGTCTCCCCGCTGCCCGCGGCGCCCGGCCCGACGGCCGACGGCCGCGCAGCCCTGCGCGCTGCGCTGATCGAGCAGCCCGACGGCAGCTACACCAACGTGCTCGGCATCGAAGACGACGAGTTCTTCGCAACGCTGGCGCGCCTGCGCGCGCAGACGCGCGCCCCCGAGGTCGAACGCCTGTTTGGCGACGCCGCCTGATGTTCCTGCTCGACACCAACGTATTGAGCGAGCTGGTGCTCCCGCGCCCGCACCCCGCCGTGGTGCGCCGCATCCTCGCCGCGCCGGAAGGCAGCCTGCACGCCTCCGAGGTGAGCCGCTACGAGTTGCGCTTTGGCGCGCTGCTGCACCCGCTGCCCGATGCCTTGTGGGCCCGCATCCAGGCGCTGGTGCTGCCGGTGCCGGTCTGGGTCCCGGTCGCCGCCGCCGTCAGCGAGGGCGCCGGGCGCATCGCCGCGCAACTGCGGCGCGCCGGCCGCCCGGCGGACGCCATCGATCCCTTTATCGCCGCGACCGCGCTCGTCCTGGGCTGCCCGGTGGTGACGCGCAACACCCGGCACTTCGAGGCCATCGACGGCCTGCGCATACTCGACTGGCACGAGGACTGAATGATCACGAGCTTCAGGATTCGCAACTTCAAGCGGCTCGGAGATGCCGACCTCGAACTCGGCAACGCCGCCGTCTTCATCGGCCCCAACAATTCGGGCAAGACCACTGCGCTGCAAGCGCTCGCGCTGTGGGACATCGGCTGGCGGCGCTGGTCCTCGGAGCGGCCCAAGGGCGCGCCTGAGAAGCGCCCCGGCGTCACGATCAACCGGCGCGAACTGAGCGCGATCCCGGTGCCCAGTGCCAAACTGTTGTGGAAAGACCTGCACACCCAGGGCACGACCAAGAAGGACGGCAAGCAGCGCACCGACAAGGTCTACATCACCCTGATTGCCGAGGGCGTGCACGACGATGCGCCCTGGTCCTGCGCGCTCGACTTCTACTACGCCAACGAAGCTTCGTTCTACTGCCGGCTGCGCGACAGCGCCGACGGCCAGATTCCGGCCGGCGCGCGGGCGCATTCGGTGGTGTTCCTGCCGCCGATGTCCGGCCTGGCCGAGCGCGAGTACCGCAAGGAGCCGGGCGAGATCGGCGTGCTGATCGGCGAGGGACAGACCGCGCAGGTCTTGCGCAACCTCTGCTGGCAGCTCTACGACCGGCCGGACAAGGCGCCGTGGCGCGAACTGGTCGCGCATCTGCGGCGGCTGTTCCTGATCGAGCTGCGCGACCCGGAATACATCGAGGAGCGCAGCGAACTGCGCCTGTCCTACCGCGAGCCGGACTCGCGCGTCGAACTGGACCTGTCCTCGGCCGGGCGCGGCTGCCAGCAGGTGCTGCTGCTGTTGAGCTTCATGCTCGCCAACCGCGGCGCCGTGCTGCTGCTCGACGAACCCGACGCCCATCTGGAAATCCTGCGCCAGCGCGACGTCTACAACTTGATCACCGAGGTCGCGCAGCGTACCGGCTCGCAGATCGTCGCCGCCAGCCACTCCGAGGTCGTCCTGCAAGAGGCGGCCGAGCGCGACGTGGTCATGGCCTTCGTCGGCCGCCCGCACCGCATCGACACCCGCTCGCGCGGCGCGCAAGTGCGCAAGGCGCTCGAAAGCATCCGCATCGCCGACTACTTCCTTGCCGAGCAAAAGGGCTGGATGCTGTACGTCGAAGGCTCGACCGACCTCGCCATCCTGCGCCGTCTGGCGCAGCGGCTGGGGCACCCGGCGCAGGCCGTGCTCGACGGCTCGGTGCCCGCCGTGTACCTGGGTAACAACAAGCCTCAGGAGGCGCGCGAGCACTTTCACGGGCTGCGCGAGGCCAAGCCCGATCTGGTCGGCTTTGCGTTGTTCGACCGCCTGGAGCGCGAACTGCAAACGGGCACTGCGCTGGCCGAGCGCATGTGGTCGCGGCGCGAAATCGAAAACTATCTGGTCGCGCCCGAGTCCCTGCGCGCCTTTGTCCAGGCCGAACTGCCCGACGGCGACCTGGTGGCCGACGCCGAGCGCGCGGTGCGGCTCGAAGCGCTCGACGCGACCATCGAAGAACTCGTCGCCGCCTTGCGCATCACCGGCAAGCCCGACCCTTGGGGGCCGGACATCAAGGTCACCGACGACTTTCTCGACCCCCTGTTTCGACGGTACTACGAACGGCTCGGCACCCCGCAAAAAATTTTCAAGCGCGATTACCACGGCCTGGCCGACGCCGTGCCGCTCGACCGGATTCCCCCCGAGGTCGTCGAGGTGCTCGACGCCATCCTGGCGGCGGCGGGCCGCGCCGCGCCCGCCACCTGACCCGCCCCATGCCTCGCCCGCCCGCCTACGAACTGACCGACGCCGAACGGCGCGACCTTGCCGCGTTGATCCAGCAGGGCCGGCCGCTGCCGGAAAAGTACCGCTTCACCCTGTTCGAGGACCGGCGCCAAGTGGAACTCGTGTGGAACGGCAAGACGCGCGAGGTCTGCACCACGGTGCTGCCGTTCCAGACGCTGGAGCACATCGACGAGCCGCGGCGCGAGGCGCCTGAGGTGCAGCCGGAGCTCTTCGACCCGCGCGGGCGGCAGATCAAGGGCTGGATCAACAAGCTCGTCTGGGGCGACAACAAGCTGATTCTCAGTTCGCTCAAAAGCGGCCCGCTGCGCCGCCAGATCGAGGACGCCGGCGGGCTGAAGCTGATCTACATCGACCCGCCGTTCGACGTCGGTGCGGACTTTTCGATCGACATCGAAGTCGGTGGCGAGACCTTCCACAAGGAGCCGGGGCTGCTGGGGCAGATCGCCTACCGCGACACCTGGGGCCGGGGCGCGGACAGCTTCATCGCGATGATCTACGAGCGGCTGATCCTGATGCGGGATTTGCTGGCGGCGGATGGGTCGATTTATGTGCATTGCGATTGGCGGGTGAACGCTTTCATGCGGCAGATTCTTGACGAAGTTATGGGGCGTTCCGGTTTCCTGAATAACCTCGTTTGGATTTATGGTCAGAGCGCACGCGGCGCAAAAGCGATCGGCGGGCAGTTTCCACGCAATCACGATGACATACTTTACTTTCGCAAGACGCCGGCACATCAGTTCCGCGGCGCGATAGTCGAGCGCCGATTTACACCTGAACAAGCGAAGGCGGCCGGTCTCAGGCAGGACGATGCCGGTGTTTGGTTCAAGACCGCTCCGCGCGGGGACTACACCGACGAATCAGTAGCGCGCCTCGAAGCGGAAGGGCGGATACATAGAACTAGAACCGGCTCTGTGCGTATCAAGTATCCCCTCGAAGTTCGTGAAGGGGTCGTAATCGAGCGCGTGCCCGCTGGCGACGCTTGGACAGACATCCCGGATGCGATGCATCTTTCCGACGCGGAGATAACCGGCTACGCCACTCAAAAACCCGAATCCCTCCTCGAACGCATCATCAAAGCGAGCAGCAACGAAGGCGACCTCGTGGCCGACTTCTTCTGCGGCTCGGGCACGACGGCGGCGGTGGCGGAAAAGCTCAACCGCAAGTGGATCGCCACCGACCTCGGCAAGTTCGCCATCCACACCACGCGCAAGCGGCTGATCCAGGTGCAGCGCGCCCGCCAGGCGGCCGGCGAGTCGTTCCGCGCCTTCGAGGTGCTGAACCTCGGCCGCTACGAACGCTCGGCGTATCTGAACGTCGGCGGGCGCCTGACCGGCGCGCAGCGCGAGGCGGCGCTGGCCGAGCGCGAGCGCGAGTTCCGCGCGCTGATCCTGCGCGCCTACAAGGCGCAACCGCTGGCGGAAGCCGGCTTCTTTCACGGCACGCTGGGCGCGCGGCTGGTGGTGGTCGGGCCGATCAACCTGTCGGTGGGGCGCCTGTTCGTGGAGGAGGCCATCGTCGAATGCCGCAAGCGCGGCGCCACGCGCGTCGATCTGCTGGCCTTCGAGTTCGAGATGGGGCTTTTCCCCGCGGTGCTGGCCGAGGCGCGCGACAAGGGTATCGACCTGCTGCCGCGCTACATCCCGGCCGAGGTGTTCGACAAGCGCGCGGTGGAGCGCGGGCAGGTGGTGTTCCACGACGTGAGCTTCATCGAGGCCACCCCGCGCTACGACCGCAAACAACCGAACGCGGTGGCGATCGCGCTGACCGACTTTTCCGTCTACTACAGCCAGGGCAGCGCGGAGGCGGCGAGCGCCGAACTGCGCGCGGGCAAGAGCCGCGTGGTGTGCGAGCGCGGCCAACTGGTCAAGGTGTCGAAGGACAAGCAGGGGATCGAGACGCGCGAGCGTCTGACCCGCCACTGGAGCGACTGGGTCGATTACTGGGCGGTGGACTTCGACTACGGCAGCCGCAAGGAGATCGTGCACGTGCCGCGCGGCAGCGGCGTGGACGGCAGCCTGCCGGGGCTGGAGCCGCCGCAGGGCGAGTTGCCCGACTTCGAGCCGCGCTGGACCGGCGGCTACATCTTCGAAAACGAGTGGCAGAGCTTTCGCACCCGGCACGACCGCAAGCTGGAGCTCGTCACCGCCCCGCACGCCTACGCGCGGGCGGGCCGCTACACGGTGGCGGTCAAGGTGATCGACATCTTTGGCAACGACACGATGACGCTGGTGCCGGTTACCGTGGGCTGACCAGGGCCGTGGCGCGGCGGCGGGTTGTCGCGCGGACGACAGGTCGGCCGGCTACGATGCCGGCCCGTTGTGTACATCCGAAAGCCCATCCATGCCCCGCAGCACCAAGATCGTCGCCACCCTTGGCCCCGCCTCCAGCGAGGCGCACACGCTGGTCAAGATGCTCGCCGCCGGCGTGGACGTGGTGCGCTTCAACTTCTCGCACGGCACCGCGGACGACCACCGCGCGCGCGCCC
>JAJTHJ010000093.1 GCA_021298875.1 Burkholderiales bacterium
GCTCGCGCTCGGCGCCGCGGCTGCATGCGCTGCTGCCGATCCACACCGTCGCGGCGTTCCTGCTGTGGCACATTGGTCAATGGGCCGAAAGCGAAGGACTGCAGCGCCGCGTCCAACTCACCAGTCGCAAGACGCGCGAACCGTCGGTCGTCCGTCTGGCCGTCCTGCTGTGCGCTCATGAACTCATCCCCTTGTCCGCCACCGCCCGAAGACAACTCGGTCACCGCCTCGGAGTTCGACTGTGAAAACCCGGGGAAACATCAGGGGCTGGGGTGGGGATGGGTTTCGCCGGCCGCGCGGCCAACCCATCCCCCACCCAACCTCCCCCTTCAAGGGGGAGGAGGTTTGCCGTCGCCGTGGGTGATCCCATTTCAGTACTGCACCCGCCGCTCGATGTAGCGGAACTGCACCACCGTCAGCGCGATCACGATCGCCATCAGCACCACCGACTGTGCGGCGGAACTGCCCAGGTCCATGCCCTTGAAGCCGTCGTAGTAGACCTTGTAGACGAGGATCGACGTGTCCTTGCCGGGGCCGCCCTTGGTCGTCGCATCGACGATGGCGAAGGTGTCGAAGAAGGCGTAGACGACGTTGATCGCCAGCAGGAAGAAGGTGGTCGGCGACAGCAACGGAAATACCACCGTCCAGAAGCGCCGCCACGGCCCCGCGCCGTCGATGGCGGCGGCCTCGATCAGCGAGCGCGGGATCGATTGCAACCCGGCCAGAAAGAAGAGAAAGTTGTAGCTCACCTGCTTCCACACCGCGGCCATCACAATCAGCGCCATTGCCTGCGTGCCGTCGAGCAGGAAGTTCCACTCGTAGCCGACCGAGCGCAGCGCGAAAGACACGATGCCGATGGACGGCGCAAACATGAAGAGCCACAGCACACCCGCCACCGCCGGGGCGACCGCGTAGGGCCAGATCAGCAGCGTGCGGTAGGCGAGCGCGCCGCGCAGCACGCGGTCGGCAAAAGTGGCGAGCAGCAGCGCGATCGCCAGCCCGAAGCCCGCGACCATCACCGAGAAGATCGCGGTCGTGCGAAACGACGCGATGTAGGTCTCGTCGGCAAACAGCCGCTTGAAGTTCTCCAGCCTGACGAACTCCGAACTGGTGCCGAAGGCGTCGGCCAGATGCACCGACTGGTACAAGGCCTGCGCCGACGGCCAGAAAAAGAACACGCCGACCACCGCCAACTGCGGCGCCAGCAGCGCCCAGGGCAGCCAGCGGCTGCGGAAGACGGCGCGTTTTTCCATTCGGTGATCGGTGATCCGTGATCGGTGATCGGTGGGTTCGCGGACGGATCCCTCACGCGAACCGATCACCGATCACCAGCAACCGATCACCGATTCGCCTTCTCAAACCGCTCCAATTGCTCGTTACCCCGCTTGATCGCCGTGTCGAGCGCGTCCTTGACCGACTTCTTGCCGGACCAGACCTGCTCGGTTTCCTCGTCCACGATCGTGCGGATTTGCACGAAGTTGCCGAGGCGAATGCCGCGCGACTTGTCGGTGGTCTTGCGGATCATCTGGGTCACGGCCACGTCGGTGCCGGGGTTCTGCCTGTAGAAGCCGGACTTCTCGGTCAGCTCGTAGGCGGCCATCGTGATCGGCAGGTAGCCGGTGCGCTGGTGGTTGGCCGCCTGCACCTCCGGCTTGGACAGGTGCTCGAAAAAGGCCGCCACCGCCTTGTACTCGGCCGGCTTCTTGCCGGACAGCACCCACAGGCTCGCGCCGCCGATCACCGTGTTCTGCGGTGCGCCGACCACGTCCGGGTAATAGGGCAGGGTGGAGATGCCGTAGGCGAACTTGGCGTTGCGCTTGACAGAGCCGTACAGACCCGAGGAGCCGGTCATCATCGCGCACTGGCCGCTCGGGAAACTGGCGTCCGCGGTATTCGCGCGGCCCTTGTAGATGAAGATCCCCTGCTTGGCCATGTTGGCCAGGTTTTCGATGTGCCGTTGATGCAGCGGCGTGTTGAACGCCAGCCGCGCGCCGGTACCGCCGAAGCCGTTGTTCAGCGTGGCGAACTCGGTGTTGTGCCAGGTGGAGAAACTCTCCAATTGCGTCCAACTGATCCAGCTCGTGGTGAACGGGCATTTGTGGCCGCTCGCCTTGAGCTTGCCAGCGGCCAGTGCGACTTCCGGCCAGGTCTTGGGCGGCTTGTCCGGGTCGAGCCCCGCAGCCTTGAAGGCGTCTTTGTTGTAGTAGAAGACCGTGGTCGAGCTGTTGAACGGCAGGCTCAGCATCTGTCCGTTGGGCGCGGTGTAATAGCCGGCCACCGCTGGCACGTACACCTTGGGGTCGAACTTGTAGCCGGCCTCCTGCATCAGTTGCGCGACCGGCTTGACCACTCCCTTGGAGGCCATCATCGTCGCCGTGCCGACCTCGAACACCTGCAAGATGTGCGGCGCATTGCCGGCGCGGAAGGCGGCCACCGCGGCCGTCATCGACTCGTCGTAGGTGCCCTTGTAGACGGGCACGACCTTGTAGTCCTTCTGGCTGTCGTTGAAACCCTTGGCAACGTCGTTGACCCACTCGCCAAGCGCGCCGCTCATCGAGTGCCACCACTGCACTTCCACCTGCGCGGCGGCCGGGCCGGCGCACAACGCAAACACCGCAGCACCGGCGGCGCTGCGCACGAACTGGACGATCTTCATCGAGGTCTCCCGGAGGTTGGAAAAGCGCCGGATTCTGGGTGCCCGGCGTGACTGGACTGTTACGATACTCGCGACCCGCAGTCGCTGGATAGCCGGCCGCACAACGGGCCAGCAGAAGCCCGCGCCACCGCCGCCCGTGCCCCCGATGTCCGCCGCGCACCGCCTCGCTCTCTATGCCCGCCTGACCCGACTGGA
>JAJTHJ010000109.1 GCA_021298875.1 Burkholderiales bacterium
GATGTCGTCGCCGGCAACCTGCTCGAACTCGCCGACCGGCTCGGTTGCGCTTGAGCGGCGTTCGTCGCGCCCGGCTTGCGGTGCGCGCGCGGTCGGCCTAGCCTTGGCCGCCATGAAGCGCTGTTTGGATCCGATCGCTACTGCGCTGCTGGCGCTGGCCGGCTGCGCCGGTGTGCCGCCGTCCGCGCCGCCGCCGTGGCGCGATGCCGAGTTTGCCTACGACCCCGCCCGGGTCGCGGTCGGCAAGGAAGAGTTGTTCCGTCTGCCGCCGGATCTCGCCACGCAGCTGCGCGGCATCCGTGCGACCACACCCAGTCCAGACGAGCGGCAGCAGCGGCTGACGCGTCTGCTGTTCAGCGCCGGCGGCGAGGGCTTTTTCTATCGCACCGGCCAGCCGACGCTGGCGGCGCAGACCCGGCAGGAAAAGCGCGGCGACTGCTTGTCGCTGACCGTGTTGGCGTACGCGATGGCGCGCGAACTCGGCCTGCCGGCGACGATGCAGGACGTGCGGGTATCGATGCAGATCGACCGCCGCGGCGAGATCGACTATCTGAACCGCCACGTCAACGTGCTGATCCCGCAGGCCGCGGCGGCGCCTGCCAGCCGCTCGTGATCCCGCATTGAATCGCTGGCGATCGACTTCGAGCCGGCGGTGGGCTCGTTCCGCGTCGGCACGCCGCTCACCGACGACAGGGTGCTCGCCCGCTACTGCAACAACCGCGGCGCCGAGCATAACGCGCGCGGCGAGCAGGCCGCCGCCTATGCGTACTACAAGGCCGCGCTGCCGACCGACCGCAGCTTCACGGCGGCTTACGGCAATCTGCCGCAGTTGTATCTGCGGCGCGGCTACGTCGACGGTGCCGAGCGGCTGCTGCGGCAGGCGGTGGCGCTGTCCGACGAGGCCGACCTGGCGCTGTGGTCGCTGCATCGCTTGTTGCTGGCGCAGGGGCGCACCGACGAGGCGGTGCAGATCGCGCAACTGCAGCAGGCGCGGCGCGAGCGCGACCCGTACTACTGGCTGGGCGTCGGTGTCGAGCGCATCGGCCGGCAGGACTGGCCGGCGGCCGTCGCCGCACTGGAGCGTGCGCAGGCGCTCACCACCGGGTTCGACGAGGCGCACCGCTATCTCGCGCTTGCCTACTGGCGCGCCGGCGATGCGCCGCGCGCGCGGGCGCAGTGGGCGCGCCTCGACGGCCGGCCGGGGCGAGACCCGGCCTTCGTCGCGCTGGTCAGGAAGATCGACAGCGCGCCGTAGCTCCGATCAGGTCAACCGCTGCGGCCCGCGGCGAAACTCCGCCAGCACCCAGTCGCGGAACGCCACGACCGCCGGCCGCTCGCGCCGCGCCGGGTTTTCGACGAGGTAGTAGGCCGCTCCGGTCGGCATGCGCAGTCGCGCAAACGGCGCGACCAACGTGCCGCTGCCGAGCAAGTCGTCGAGGAAGGGCGAGCGCGCCAGCACGACGCCCTGCCCGCGCACGGCGGCCTGCACCGACTGGTCGATGTAGGTGAAGTACAGCCGCCCGGCCGGCGCCGCCGAAGCCACACCGGCGAAGTCGAACCAGCGCTGCCAGCGGCTCACGTCGGCGGTGGGCAAGCCGTCGCCGAGCTCGAGCAGCGGCAGGCGCGGCAGATCGGCCGGCTGCTCCAGTGCCACCCCGCTGCGCTCCAGCAGCGCCGGCTCCAGCGCGGGCGTCATTTCCTCCAAATGCAGACGCAGGCCGTCGCGCAGGCCGTCGCGCGGGGCGGCCTCGGGCCGGCACCGGCGCAAGGCCAGATCGACGCCGGCGGCGCCCAGATCGACAAAACGGTCGCCGGCGTCGATGCGGATTTCGATCTCCGGATGCTCGCGCTGGAACGCGGCCAGCCGCGGCACCAGCCACAGCGAGGCGAACGACGCATAGGTGGCCACCGTTACCCGCGGCGCGGCATCCACGCCGCGGATCTCATCGACCGCGCGGTCCACCGCGGCCAAGGCCGTGCGGGTGGCGGCGTACAGGCGCGCGCCGTCTTCCGTCAACTGCAGCGCGCGGGTGCCGCGCACGAAGAGCGGTTTGCCCACCTGCCGCTCCAGCGCGGCGATCTGCCGGCTGATCGACGACTGCGTCAGGTGCAGTTCGCCCGCCGCCAGCGTGAACGACAACTGGCGCGCCGCGGCGGCAAAGCCGCGCAGCGGGGCGAGCCCGACCGGCCGGCGCCGCGCCGCCGCCCGCGCGGCGGCCGGGGTCGCGCCTTTGGGATGCATTTTGCGCATGCGTAGCCTGCGAACAATTCGTTTGCCGAACGATAGCGCGAGGCCTCTAATGCCGCCATCGCCATTGCTTGCATGCGCCGGGCGCATGAAGGAGACCGAGATGAACGACATGCCGATGCTGTCGCAGACGATCGACCTGGGGTACGACCAACTGCTGGTGCTCAGGCACCGGCGCGGGGCGCGCGTGCGCGTGCTCTACGGCGGTGTGTGGCTCACGGAGGAAGGCGAGCCGCGCGACCGCTTTCTGCTCGGCGGCGACGCGGCCCGCGTCGGCCACGACGGCACGACGGTGATCGAAGCCTTGGCGCCGACGCGGCTGGAACTGCGGGCGGCGCCGCAAGCGCTGGCCCCGGCGTGGCTGCGGCGCGGCTGGCGGGCGCTGCGCGATGCGCTGGGGCTTACCGCACCGGCGGCGGCGTGAGCGCGCGTAAGTCGGCGGCGACGCGGTCGACGACTTCGGCCCAGGCGCCGGGGTGCGGTTGGCGGTACAGCCGCATCGACGGGTACCACGGCGAGCGGTCGGTGTTGCGCATCCAACGCCAGTCGGCCACCGCCGGCACCAATGTCCACACCGGTTCATCGCCCCGGCCAGATGGACGACCGAGGTGTCCACAGCGATCAGCAGGTCGAGGTACTCCAGTGCCGCGGCGGTGTCGGTGAAGTCTTCGAGCTGCGGCCCGAGGTCGACAATGCCGCTGCCGGCGGCCGCCTCGCCGCGCTCCTTTTGCAGGCTGTAGTACGTCGCGCCGGGTGCTTTGAGGATGCGCGAGAACAACGCAAAGTCGATCGAGCGGTTGTGGTCGTTGGCATGGGTGGCGCTGCCGGCCCAGACCAGCCCGACCTTCAGCCCCGCCGGCCAGTCGCGCGCCGCCCAGCGCGCACGCGCCGCCGCATCCGGCGCCAGATAGGGCAGGGTGCCCGGCAGGTCGTCGAGCCGCAGCCCCAGCGCGTGCGGCAGGTCCATCAACGGCAGTTGCAGGTCGTGCGGCAGATCGGTGAGGTCGAGCTTCTGGTCGGGGTCGTCGGCGGGCGGCACCAGCACGCGGTCGATCCCGGCGCAGGAGGCGAGCAGCCGGTCGAGTTCGCGCCGGCAGGCAAAGAGCACCGTGCCGCCCAGCGCCTTGGCGCGCGCGCACAAGCGCACGAACTGGATGTTGTCGCCATAGCCCTGCTCGCCGTGCACCAGCAGCGTCTTGCCGGCAAAGGGCCTGCCGTCCCAGCGAGGGCGGTTCATCTGCCGCGGGCCAATGCGGTGCATCTCGTCGGTCAGGCGCATACGCCAGCGAAACTCGGCCCAACCGTCGGCAAACCGGCCTTCGGTGAGCAGCGCCATCGACAGGTTGACGTGCGCCAGCGCGTCCTTGGGCATCAGGGCCACCGCCCGCCGCCAGATCGCCAGCGAATCGTCGAACCGCCCCTGCCCGCGCAGCGCCAGCCCGAGGCCGATGCAGGTCTGGCCGATGAGGTCGCTGTCGCCCTCGCTGCGCGGCTGCGCCAGCAGGCTGCGGAAGACGTGTTCGGCTTCGGCATGGCGGTTCAACGCGTTCAGGCCGACGCCTAGGTTCAGTTGCGCGACCGGGTCCGCCGGGGCGATGCGCACCGCGTGCTTCAGGTGGGCTAGCGCGCGCCCCTCGAGTTCCTTGGCGAGCAGCGCGGCGCCGAGGTTGCTGTGCGCACGCGCCATTGCCGGCGCGCGGTCCAGCGTCTGGCGATAGAGCGCGATCGCCTCGTCGAGCTTGCCCGCCTTGTGCGCGGTCACCGCTGCTTGCAGCAGCGCGGCGGCGTCGGGTGGGGCGGTCGTGCCGGACATCCGCGGCTAGCCGCGCCGCGCCGACAAACCCAACCGCTGCCACAGCGCGAGCGACGCCTCGGACTGATTCATCGTGTAAAAGTGCAGCCCCGGCGCGTCGACCGCCAGCAATTGCTCGCACAGGTCGGTCACGACATCCAGGCCAAAGGCACGGATGGACGCGCGGTCGTCGCCGTAGGCTTCCAGCCGCTTGCGGATCCAGCGCGGGATTTCCGCGCCGCAGGCGTCCGAGAAGCGCGCCAGTTGCGCGTAGTTGGTGATCGGCATGATGCCCGGCACGATCGGCACCGTGCAGCCTGCGGCCTGCGCGTCCTCGACGAAGCGGAAGTACGCATCCGAGTTGTAGAAGTACTGCGTGATCGCCGCATTGGCGCCGGCGCGCACCTTGCGGATGAAGTTTTCCAGATCGTCGCGCGGCGAACGCGCCTGCGGGTGCATCTCCGGGTAGCAGGCGACTTCGACGTGAAACCAGTCGCCGCTGTGGGTACGGATGAACTCGATCAGTTCGTTGGCGTAGTGCAGTTCGCCGCGCACCGGCCCGCTGCCCGAAGGCATGTCGCCGCGCAACGCCACCAGCCGGCGGATGCCGGCGGCGCGGTAGTCGTCCAGCAGCGCGGCGATGTCCGTCCGCGTGCTCCCGATGCAGGCGATGTGCGGCGCGGCGGTCAGCCCGGCGGCGTGGATGTCCATCACCGTCGCGCGCGTGCCCTCGCGCGTGGAGCCGCCGGCGCCGAAGGTGACGGAGAAGTAATCGGGCCCCACCGCGGCGAGTTCGTCGCGCACCGCGCGCAGCTTGGCCGCGCCGTCGGGCGTGCGCGGGGGGAAGAATTCGAAGCTGAAGGTCGGGTTCATGGGCGTTGCAGGCAGTCGTGCAGTTCGTCGAGCAGGCGGCCGATGTAGGCGGGCGAGTCCATCGTCAGCACGCGTTCGCGCGCCAGCCGCTCGGCCGGGTTGGCGCCGAGCGCTTCGCCGTCGATGGCGGGCGGCGCATGCGGCGCCACGATCCAGCCGCGCACCGGAATCGACACGCGCAGCGCCGGCAGGTCGTCGCGCAGCAGGGCGATTTTCTCGTGCGGCCAGCCGCCGCGCTCGATCCCCTTGGGGTCGACGAAGGCCAGCGCCTGCCGCCCGCCGCGCGTGAGCCAGAGCATGAAGTCCGGCGCGAAGCCCGCGGTGCGAAACAGCGTCACCCCGCCCGCCGCCGGGTTGCGCAGCAGATACAGCGCGCAGTCGCGCCATGCGCCAGCCTCAGCGTGCGCCTTCCAGAACTCGCGCAAGTCCCACACGAAGCGCGCCTCGCCGGCGTTCAGTGGCGGCGGCGCGGCGCGCACACCCAGCCGCGCTTCTCCGTCCAGCGCAAACGCCAACTGGCCGCCCGCCGCTTCCCACGGCTGCGCCACCAGCAGCGGCCGATACAAGTGCCGGTCGAAGTGCAGCCGCGGCAGCGGCGCGTCGCCGCAGTCGACGTCGGCCACCGGATTCCAGTCCTTGAGCAGCGCATCGACTTGCGCGCCCACGTCGGCCAGCGTGCCGTCCGCGGCCAGCACCGCTTCGATCTTGCGCAGCGTCTCCGGCGGCATCACGCCGCCGTTGACGTACTGCATCAGAAAGTCGCGAATCGCCTCGCCGACCTCGTCGTGCAACTCGGTCTCCAGCGCATAGGCCAGCCGGCGACCGGCCTCGCCCTCGATCCACGGCAGGCCGGCGTTGTCGTCGGTCAGCGGCGCATCGCGCAGCCGCGCCATGCGGAAGCGCCGCTCCGCCGCCCGCACCGTGGCCGCCAGCCCGCGCTCCAGACACTCCAGCGCCGCCTGCGTCCGGCGCGCGCCGGCGGTGGCGGGGTCGGCAAAGTAGTCGGCCGGCGCCTCCACCGCGCAGCGGCGCAGGTAGGCCTCCACCTGCGCCGCGGCGAGCACCAGCGTGCTCCAGCCGTTGGCGCGCTTTGCACGCAGCGCGGCCTGATAAGCGGTTTCCGGCGGCAGCCAATGCGGTTGCACCGCGAAGCGCCTGGGCGCCGGCCCCAGCGTCTGCGCGCCGTCCAGCCCCACGCTGGCGCGTACCCCGCCATCGATGCGCAGCACCGGCGCGGGCGCCGTGGCTCCGTCGAAAACAACCGTGTCCGGGAACGGCGCATCGTCCGGCGCCAACGTCATCAGCCCCAGTTTTTCCAGCGGCGGGTCGTGCGCGGCCAGCGGCAGCTCGAAGTGGCGGGCGATGCCCTCGCGCGCCAGCATCGCCAGCCAGGTCTGCATGTAGTCGGCGCGCACGCCGAAGACGTACAGCGTCTCCAGCAGCTTCAGGTCGCGCGGCGCCTCGGCGCCGCTGCGCTTGAGGCTGTCGCCGCGCCCGCGCAGCCGCACGCCGCGGCCGAACATCTGCACGATCTCCGACCCCGCCTCGCGCCCCACGTTGAGCAGGCCCAGCGCCGACACGCGCCAGGATGACCAGCCCTCAGTGAACTTCTTGGCGCCGACGAGGAAGCGGATGCGCGCGTCCTCCTCCACCCGGCCGAAGACTTCGCCGGTCACGCGGTCGGCCTCGCCGACCCGCAGTCCAGCGCCTCGCAGCAGTTCGGCCAGCTTGCGCGCCTCGCCCACGCGCACGAGGCCACAGTAGGCATCGTCGGCGGCACCCACCGCGCGCAGGCCGATTTCCGCGTCCGACAGCACGCGCGCCTCCAGCCCGCCGCCGCCGCCAAACAGTCGCCGCTGCAAGTCTTCCGCCGCCTGCGCCGGCTCCAGCGCGGCCAGCAGGCGAAAGTCCAGCGCGTCGCCGCCCAACTCGCCCTGCGCCGGTCGGCTCCACTGCGACAGTTGCCCCAGTTGCTCGGCGAGAAACCCCGCGTCGCCCGCCGCCTTGTTCAAGAAGCGCAGCAGCTCCACCAGGTCGGAATCCGCGCTCGCCGTCACGCTGCGGCCGAGAAACAACATCAGCGGCGGCGCGATCCGGTACTCGCGCAGCCAGTGCGGGCGCTCCGCCGCCAGCCGCACCTGTTGGTAGAAGGAGAACAGCCCCGCGGCCAGCGTGCGGTCGGCCTGCGCGCGGTCGCGCGCGTTGACCACCCGCGGGTCCTTGCCGTAGCCGCCGCGCCAGAAGCGCGCGTAACCGAAGTCGGTCGCCACGCACTTGGCGTAGTCGTCGTAAAGCTCGGGCGACAAGTCGGCGATCTGCGCGAAGGTGGCGGAGTACTCGAAGGTGAAGCCGGCGCGGTCCGAGGTCGCGCCCGCCGCCAGCGCGTCGCGGATCGCGCGGAACTCCCGTTCGCCCGCCACGTCGGCCGCCGTCTTGCCGCCCTTGTGGCCCTCATCGACCAGCAACAGGTTGGGCCCTTCGTAGCGCGACACCGGTTCGGACACCCCCTTGCGCGGGCGCTTTGCGCCGGGGGCGTCCACGTAAAGTTTGGTGATTTCCACGATCCGCACGCCCAGGCCGGCCAGCCCCGAGGCGGCCAGTTCCGCCTCGTGCTGGCGCGACAGGCTCGGGTTGGGCGTGACGAGCAGGATGTTGTCCGGCGCAAACGGCGCGTAGTGCAGGAACTGCAACAGGTTCACGTGCGCCAGCAGCGTCTTGCCCGCGCCGGTGGCCATGAAGAGCGCCAGCCGGCGCGCGTCGTCGGCCGTGTAGGGCGACAGATACGGCGCGTGCGCGGCGCGCCAGGCCTCGATCTCGCGCGCCCAGCGCGCGCCCTGCCGCGCGAAGCCGTCCAGGTGGACTTCGACCGCGAGCGCAGCCAGCCACTGGAAGTACGTCAGCCGCAACCCGCCGCGCGCCGCCGCCAGCCGCGCCTCGTGCGCGGCGATGTTGGCCTCGTAGCGGCGCAGCGCCGCCTCCGCCAGCAGCGGCTGGCCGGTGGCGAGCAGCGCATCGACGTAACGCGGC
>JAJTHJ010000329.1 GCA_021298875.1 Burkholderiales bacterium
GTGCTGCGTCCGTAAATCGGCAAATCGCCGGAATCGACTCCGATTCCGGCCTCCTGCAACCCTTTTCTTCCGCCAACTCGACTTCATGAACGCCCAGACTCGCTTCGCAGACCTGTACGCAGTGGCTTGTTCAGCACTTCCCTAACGTTTTTCTTCCACCAAACTTCGGTCCGCGGCAATAAGCGCGAAAGTCCCAATGCACAGGTAAGCGGAGTAGGCACACATCGTCGCGACGGCTGCTCCCACAAGTCCAAAACCTGGCACGAGAACCAGAGCGGCGACTATGGCAATCGACGCCGACACCAGCTCCGCCCAGAACGCGGAAGACGACGCTCCCGCGCTCATGGCCGCTCGCAACACGGTGTACCCGCCAGCGTACAGAGCTTGAGCAGACACCAGCAGAGCGACAAATGGCCCCGGCACGATGAACTCGGCGCCGAGAAACCAGCGGATAAACGGCTCACCCAGGAAAGCGAGAACGGCCGCTCCCAACCCACCCAAAAGGAGTGTAGTGCCTACCCAGTGGAAGACTTGCGTGCGCCATTCGCGACGCCGCGCCCCAACATAGGCAACATAAACAGGTTGGCGAAACGCCGTCTCAAGCCCTTGCGCGAGCGCCACAAACGGACGGCTAAGGATCCCATACTGAGCGGCATACGCGCCCACCGAAGCACTTCCGAAGTAGTGCGCGATCACGTATCGATCACCGACACTCGATAGCCAACTGAGAGCCGCGACCGGCACCAACGGTGCAGCAAAACGCAGTAGGTCGCCACGCAATCGCAAGGCGGCCCCCGAATTGGTCATCAGTGAAGGAACCAATCCGCCGGGGCTGAGCCGAACCAGCCAAACAAAGTGAGCCATGACCGCAACTAGCCCCGCCGCGGCGACCAGCAGAAGCGCTCCCGCACTGCTCACAGCGGGAGCTAGAAAGACTGCCGCCGCCGCCAGCGACCGCAACCCCGCATCGCCCCATTGAAATGCTGCCATAGCCTCTAGTCGCATATGCAGATTTAGGCGTGTAAGCCAGACAGCACGCGCCGCCTCGGCCACAAACAGCAGCAACGTGGCCGTGAAGAGGCCGGGAGAGGCCAACCACGATACCTCGAAGGCGCCACCAACAGCCGCGGCGACAGCGACGCATGCCGTCCCGGCGAGCACCGGCGCAAGTAGGGTGCGCCGGCTGGGGCTGTGATCGAGAACGTGGATGCGCAAAATCGCCTGCATCCAAGGTACAACCAGCACTGCCGAGGCCAACGCCACGGCACCGAGCACCAGTGCCATCGTTCCAAACTGTCCCGGACCAAGGGCTCCCGCTAGAAGCTTGAGCTGGACGAGCGCGCCTACCGCACCCGCGATTTGTCCACTGAAGGCGTGCCCCAAGCGGGACAGCTTGCCAAGTCGAGCGAGTGTGATCACTGGTTACGGCCCAGAAGGTCCGCAAAAGGGGTGTTGCCCTGTATTACGCCTAGTTGCAAGAGGCAGGGCCGCTTCGGCCTCACCCTGCCCGTTCGCTCGCCCACGCGTCATGACCATGCGCTCAAGGTACTCTGCGATAATTCGAAGCAATTGTATCGAACGCGACTACAAAGTGATCCCGCCTCAGTTCTTCGGGAATCGATTGCTGATCGTCGGCGACCCCATGCTCGACCGTTATTACTTCGGCGACGTCGAGCGCATTTCGCCCGAGGCGCCGGTGCCGGTGGTGCTCGTGCGCGGCTCGGAGGTGCGGCTGGGCGGGGCCGCCAACGTGGCGCGCAACGTGGCGGCGCTCGGCGCGCACACGGGGTTGTTGGCGGTGGTCGGCGACGACGAGGCCGGTCGCACGCTGGCGGCGTTGCTGCCGCAAGCGGGCATCCAGGGCTACCTGCACACCGACCGCACGCTCAACACGACCGTCAAGCTGCGGGTGATGGCGCGCCAGCAGCAGATCGTGCGGCTGGACTTCGAGAACACGCCGGAAGCCGAGGTGCTCGCTGCGCACTTCGACCAGTTTGCGGCTCTGCTGACGGGTTACGACCTGGTGATCCTGTCCGATTATGGCAAGGGAGGGCTGACGCACATCGTGCGAATGATCGAGCTGGCGCGCGCCTTCGGTAAACCGGTACTGGTCGATCCCAAGGGCGAGGACTACGCGCGCTACGCCGGCGCCACCCTGCTCACCCCCAACCGCGCGGAACTGCGTCCGGTGGTGGGTCGCTGGCAAGACGAGGCCGACCTCACCGCGCGCGCGCAGAAGCTGCGGCGCGATCTCGCCTTGCGCGCGCTGCTGCTGACCCGCAGCGAAGAAGGCATGACGCTCTACACCGAAGAGGGTGAGTGGAGCGTGCCGGCACAGGCGCGCGAGGTGTTCGATGTCTCTGGCGCCGGCGACACGGTAATCGCGGTGCTGGGTACGATGCTGGCCGCCGGCCGCCCACTGCGCGAAGCGGTGGCGGTGGCCAACCGCGCCGGCGGCATCGTGGTCGGCAAACTGGGCACCGCCACGGTGTCGTACGAAGAACTCTTTGGGGCGCAGCCATGAAGATCGTGGTCACCGGCGCGGCCGGTTTCATCGGTGCCAACAACGTGCGGGCGCTGAACGACCGCGGCGCGACCGACGTGCTGGCGGTGGACGACCTCACCGACGGCGACAAGTTTCGCAACCTCGCCGATTGCGAGATCGCCGACTACCTCGACAAGGACGCCTTTCTCGACCACGTGCGCCGGCGCGCGTTGCCCAAGCCCGATGTGGTCTTCCATCAGGGCGCCTGCTCGGACACGATGGAGCGCAACGGCCGCTTCATGATCGAGAACAACGTCCGCTATTCGCTCGCGCTGCTCGACTGGTGCCAGGAGCTGCGCGTGCCGCTGATCTACGCCTCCAGCGCGTCGGTCTATGGCCTCGGGCCCGTTTATGCGGAAGATCGAGTCAACGAGCGTCCGCTCAACGTCTACGCCTACTCCAAGTTCCTGTTCGATCAGTTGCTGCGACGCAGGCTTGCAGCGCTGACCGCGCCGGTCGTCGGCCTGCGCTACTTCAACGTCTACGGCCCGCGCGAGGCACACAAGGGGCGGATGGCCTCGGTCGCGTATCACCACTTTCACCAGTTCCGCAGCGAAGGTCGGGTCAAGCTCTTCCAGGGCAGCCATGGCTACGCCGACGGCGAGCAGCGGCGCGACTTCATCCACGTGGACGATGTGATTGCCGTCAACCTGCACTTCTGGGGCAAGCCCGTCAGTGGCATCTACAACCTCGGCGCCGGGCGGGCGCAGCCCTTCAACGACATGGCGCTGACGGTCGTCAACACCCTGCGTGCGGAGCGAGGCGAGCCCGCGCTTCCCCTGCAGGACGCGGTCGCGCAAGGCGCCATCGAGTACATCGCTTTCCCCGAAGCGCTGCGCGGCAAGTACCAGGCGTTTACCGAAGCCGACCCCACCCGCCTGCGCGCCGCCGGCTACATCGCGCCGATGCAGACTGTCGAGCAAGGTGTCGCCTCCTACGTCCGCTGGCTGCTCGCCAACGAGAAATAGGGGTCTGACCCCTATTTTTTGCGTATGAGCGCAGAGAGCCGGAAAAATGGGGGGCACAAAGGTGTCGCGGCGGCGTTTCTGGACCGCGACGGGGTGATCAACATCGACCACGGGTATGTTGTGCGAGCGGAGGAGTTCGAGTTCGTGCCCGGCGTGCTGACGGCCTGCGCCGCGCTCGCGAAAATGGGGTTTGCTTTGGTGGTGACGACCAACCAGTCGGGGATTGCGCGCGGGCTGTACACGGAAGAAGACTTCCATCGCCTCAGCGATTGGATGCAGCAGCGTTTTGCCGCGGCGGGCGCGCCTTTGACTGCGACCTACCACTGCCCACACCACCCAAACGAAGGTCGCGGCCCACTGCGCCGGGCTTGCGACTGCCGCAAGCCGGCGCCGGGGATGTTGTTGGCGGCGATCCGCGGCCTCGGCATCGACCCGGCGCGATCGGTGATGTTCGGCGACAAGCGCTCCGACTTGCAGGCTGCAGCGGCGGCTGGAGTGGCGCAGCGGGTCTTGCTCGGCACCGACGGCACCGCTTTGCCCGACGCGAGCGAAGACGGCGGACTGGCCACGGCGCGCTACCGTTCGCTCGCCGAGGCGGTGGCCGATCCCCTGCTGCCGCCGCTGTGTGCGCGCAGTGCGTGCGAGGCTTGAGATGCTGCCACCCCCGTTCGAAGCCAAGATCGTGGCGCGCGCCGACCTCGCTGCGCGCGTGGCCCAGTTGGCGCGCCCGCTGGTGTTGACCAACGGCGTGTTCGACATCCTGCATCGCGGCCACGTGACCTACCTGGCGCGTGCGCGCGCGCTGGGCGCGGCGCTGGTGGTCGCGGTCAATTCGGATGCGTCGGTGCGGCGCCTTGCCAAGGGCGCCGACCGGCCCATCAACCCGGAGGCCGACCGCGCCGCGGTGCTGGCGGCGCTGGAGTCAGTGACGCTGGTGACGATCTTCGACGAGACCGTACCGCTGCCAGTGCTGGAGATCGTCCGGCCCGAGGTCTACGTCAAGGGCGGCGACTACGACATGGCCGCCGTGCCGGAAGCGCAACTGGCACGCACCTGGGGCGCGCGCGCGGTAGCGATTCCCTTCGAGCACGCGCGCTCCAC
>JAJTHJ010000210.1 GCA_021298875.1 Burkholderiales bacterium
CGCGCGCGGAACGCCGTCCCGGCTGCGCGAGCCGAGCAGCAGCAGTTCGACCGCCACGTCCTGCGGCGCCAGGCCCGCGAGCGCCAGCGAGACCTCGATGCGCACCCGCTCGCCGTAGGCGATGCGCGCCACCGGCGCGTCGCAGCGCTCGATCGTCACCTGCGGCCAGGCGGCGCGCACCCGCTCTTTCCAGCGCGCCACCTCGCGCGCGCCGGCGCCGCCGTCGTCGCAGTAGCGGCGGCCGAGCGCGGCAGCCGGCTGGTAGAACTTGCGCACGTACTCGCCCAGCATCCGCTCAGTGTTGAAGCGCGGCAGCACGGTGGCCATCGAGCGCTTGGCGGTCTTGACCCAGGCCGGCGAGTACGCCAGCCCGTCGCGCGCGTAGTACTGCGGGATCACGTGGTCTTGCAGCAACTCGTAGAGCGTGGTGGCTTCGTCGCGGTCGCGGCTGGCGGGGTCGCGCCGGTCTCTGGCGGGCATGATAGTCCAGCCGTTGGTGCCGTCGCGCGCCTCGTCCCACCAGCCGTCGGCCACCGACAGGTTGATGGCGCCGTTCATCGCCGCCTTCATCCCGCTGGTGCCGGAGGCTTCGAGCGGATGGATCGGGTTGTTCAGCCACACGTCCACCCCGCCCACCAGCCGCCGCGCCAGCCGCAGGTCGTAGCCTTCGACGAGCAAAATGTGGCCGACGAACTGCGGCATCTTGGCCACTTCCATGATGCGGCGAATCATGTCCTGCCCCGGCTGGTCGGCCGGGTGCGCCTTGCCGGCGAAGATCAGCAGCACCGGCCGCTGCGGGTCGCATAGCAACTCGCGCAGCGCCTCCAGATCCTGGAACAACAGCGTGGCCCGCTTGTAGGTGGCAAAGCGGCGGCCGAAACCGATGGTGAGCACCTTCGGTTGCGCTGGGTCGGCGTGGCGGAACAGGCGATCCAGATGCGACTCGCTGCCGTGGTTGCGCGTGAGCTGGCGGTGCACGCGCTCGCGCACGAGCCTGAGCATCTGCGCCTTCAGGTACTCGCGCACGCTCCAGAACATCGCGTCGGGGATGCGCTCGACGCGCTTCCAGTACTCGACGTCAGTCAGCCGCTGCATCCAGTCCACGCCGAGGAAGCGCTCGAAAATGTCGTGCCACTCGCTCGCCAGGAAGGTGAGCGTGTGCACGCCGTTGGTGACGTGGTCGATCGGGTTTTCGTGCGGCTCGATCTGCGGCCACAGGTCGCGCAGCATGTCGGCCGACACGCCCTTGTGGATGCGGCTCACCCCGTTGTGGTGGCGCGAGGTGCGCAGCGCCAGCGTGGTCATGTTGAAGTCGTTGGCGCGCGGCGAGTGGCCGAGCGCCAGCAGCCCCTCGCGCGAGACGCCGCTGTCGCGGCAAAAGCGCTCGAAGTAGCGCGCCACCACGTCGTCGGCAAAGTGGTCGTGGCCGGCCGGCACTGCGGTGTGGGTGGTGAACACCGTGCTCGCCGCCACCGCCTCCACGGCCGCGGCGAAGTCCAGCCCGTCGCGCATCAGGCCGCTCACGCGCTCGACCGCCTGGAACGCGGCATGCCCCTCGTTGATGTGCCACACCGTCGGCCGCAGGCCGAGTGCCGCCAGCGCCCGCACGCCGCCCACGCCGAGCACGATCTCCTGCTCGATGCGGGTGGTGGCGTCGCCGCCGTAGAGCCGGTGCGCGATGTGGCGGTCGCGCTCGGTGTTCTCCGGCCGGTCGGTGTCGAGCAGATACAGGCGTATGTGCCCGACCTTCGCCTGCCAGACTTTCACGCGCACCGTGCGCTCGGCGAGATCGACCTCGACCTCCACGGCCTGCCCCTGCGCGTCCAGCGCCGGGGTGATCGGCAGCGCATCGAAGTCGGAGTCTTCGTAGAGCGCGTTTTGGCCACCGTCGCCGTCGATGGTCTGATAGAAGTAGCCCTGCCGGTACAGCAGGCCGACGCCGACGAACGGCAGCCGCGCATCGCTGGCGGCCTTGCAGTGGTCGCCAGCCAGGATGCCCAGGCCGCCCGAATAGATCGGCAGGCTTTCGTGGAAGCCGAACTCGGCGCAGAAGTAAGCGACCAGATCGTCGGCCGCGAGGCTGTCGCCGTTGGGCTTGCGCGTACCGGCGGCGAGGTAGCTGTCGTAGGTGGACAGCACGCGCTGGTAACTGCTGAGGTAGGCCGGGTCGTCGGCGGCAGCTTCGAGCCGACCCTGGCTCACCTCGCGCAGCAGCGCCTTGGGACTGTGGCCCACCGCGACCCACAACTGCGGGTCGAGCCGTGCAAACAGGCGGCGGGTCGGCCGGTCCCAGCTGTACCAAAGGTCGTCGGCCAACTCGGCCAGGCGGGCCAGGCGGGCGGGCGGGGTCGGGATTACCTCGATCCGGTAACGGGTGGCGTGGCGGGGCATGGGAGCTTTCTCTTTCGATACGGCGTAACGCGGCGAGCGGGCATTTTTCGCCTGCGTGCCACGCCTTGCAAGCGTGCGGCGCAAAGGGCGGTGCCGGCGCGTCGTTTACGCGACGCTCACGCGCGCCGCGGCACCGCGGCGGTGCGCCGACCGCCCCGCACGCGCACGCGGGATGCATCGTGGTGCGCGCGGGGAAGCCCCAGTCCTCCGTGGCCGGCTTCTTGCAGTACCGTGGCCACCAACGCCGACCACGGAGAAACCGCAATGGCCACACGCGTTGCCAAGAAAGCACCCGAGCAGGCCGCCGAGCCGCCGGCACCGGCGGCAAAGAAACGCGCCGCAACCAAGACCACGACGGCCACGCCGCGCAAGCGTGCACCGGCCAAGCCCAAGGCGGCACCACCATCCGCGGTGCCAGCCGAAGTTCGCCAGAGGATGATCGAAGAAGCCGCCTATGCGCGTTACGTGGCGCGTGGCTACGCGCACGGCTACTCGCTGATCGACTGGCTGGAAGCCGAGGCCGAAGTCGACCGGCGTCTGGCCGGTAGTTAGTCGCGGCTTGCGCCGAAGCTGTCGAGGAGCCGTAGTGCGCAGCCTTGGCTGCGCCCGAGGAGCACTCCGGTACGGGCCAAAACGGTGAGCACCGCAGGTCGGCGCGTGCGCCACGCAGCGGAGTCGTACACAGCATCGCGGTGCGCTATGGTCGGACCGTGAATCCCGCTGAACATCAATTGCACTACCCGCAGCGCGAGCCGCCGGCGACCGGCACGGTCGTCTGGCTGCGCCCCGGCCTGGGCTGGCTGCGGATGCCGCTGCCCTTTGCGCTCGACCACATCAACCTGTGGTTGCTCGACGACGAACTCGATGGCACGCGCGGCTGGACGGTGGTCGATTGCGGCATCACTTCCGAGGCCACCCAGGCCGCATGGCGGCAGGTCTTCGACAGCGCGTTCGCCGGCCGCCCGCTGCTGCGGGTGATCGCCACCCACTTCCACCCCGATCATCTTGGCTTGGCGCACTGGCTGTGCGCCGGCGCCGATGGCCGCGGCTGGGCGCCGCGCCTGTGGATGAGCGCCACCGAGTACGCCTTTGGCCGCTTTCTCACCACCGCCGATGCGCAGCGCGCCGGCGAGAGCGCCGCCGCGCACTTTGCGCGGCACGGGCTCAGCGACGCCGATTCGCTTGCCAAGGTGCGGGCGCGCGGGGTGGGTTACTTCCCCAAGCTGGTGCCGGCGGTGCCGCTCGTCTACCGCCGCATCCAAGACGGCGACGAACTCGCCATCGGCCCGCACGGTGCCAAGCGCCTGTGGCGCGCGACGATGGGCTACGGCCACTCGCCGGAGCACGTGTCGCTCTTCTGCGCCGACGAGCGGCTGCTCGTCGCCGGCGACATGGTGCTGCCGCGTATTTCCACCAACGTCAGCGTGTGGGACAGCGAGCCGGAGGCTAACCCGCTGCCGCGCTATCTGCGCTCGCTCGACCACCACCTGATGCAGCCGGCCGACACGCTGGTGCTGCCCTCGCACGGGCTGCCTTTCACCGGGCTGCACACGCGGGTGGCGCAGCAGCACGCGCACCACGCCGCACGACTGGAAGAGGTGTTCGCCGCCTGCGCCGAGCCGCGCAGCGCCGCGCAGATCGTGCCGGTGTTGTTCCGCCGCGAGCTCGATCTGCATCAGCTGACCTTCGCCCTCGGCGAGGCCCTCGCCCACTTGCACGCGCTTTGGTACGACGGGCGGGTGCGGCGCAGCCTCGGCGCCGACGGCATCTACTGCTTTGCGCAAGCCTGAAGACCGCGATGAAAGACAGCACCCGCCTCGTGACGCTCGGCCGCGACCATCACACGCAGGCCACCGGCGACACCGCCGACTTCGTCAACCCGCCGCTGGTACGCGGCTCCACCGTGCTGCACGACTCGGTGGCCGATCTACGCGAGCGCGTGGCCCGCCGCAACGCCGGCGCCGACGGCCCGCCGGTGGCCTACGGCATCTACGGCTCGCCGACCCACCACGCGTTCTATGACGCACTGACCGCGCTGGAAGGCGGCTACCGCTCGTGGGCCTTCCCCTCAGGGCTAACCGCCTGCACGATGGCGATCCTCGCGTACGTGGCGCAGGGCGATCACGTGCTGGTGCCGGACTCGGTGTACTTCCCGACCCGCCGCTTTTGCCGCGACACGCTGCCGCGTTATGGCGTGACCACCACCTTCTACGACCCGCGCATCGGCACGGAGATCGAAGCCTTGTTCACGCCAACCACGCGCGTGCTGTTTCTGGAGTCGCCAGGGTCGCACACGTTCGAGATGCAGGATGTGCCGCTGCTGGCCGCGATCGCGCAACGGCACGGCGCGGTCAGCATCATCGACAACACCTGGGCCACACCGCTTTACTTCCAGCCGCTCAAGCACGGCGTGGACGTCAGCGTGCACGCGGCGACCAAGTACATCGGCGGGCATTCCGATCTGCTGATGGGCACCGTCACCAGCACCGAGCGCGCCTGGCCGCGGCTGCGCGAGACGATCCACCACTACGGCCTGACGGTCAGCGCCGACGAGTGCTACCTCGCGCTGCGCGGCCTGCGCAGCATGGGCGCGCGGTTGGCGCAGCACCGCGCCACCGCCGAAGCGCTGATCGCCTGGCTCAAGCAGCAGCCGGAGGTCGAGCGCATCCTGTACCCCGCCGACCCCGCCGACCCCGGCTACGCGCTTTGGCAACGGGATATGACGGGCGCGTCGGGGCTGTTCGGCGTCGTACTCAAACCCAGCATCACGCAACATCAAATGGCCACGCTGATCGACGGCCTGCAGCTGTTCGGTCGCGGCTACTCCTGGGGCGGCTTCGAGAGCCTGCTGATCCCCACATCGGTCGAGCGCACCGTCTCCCCGCTGCCGGGCACTGGCCCGATCTTTCGCGTGGCGGCGGGGTTGGAGCACGCCAGCGACCTGATCGCGGATCTCGATCAGGGGTTCGCCCGCTTGCGGCGGTGAGGTCGACGCTGCGTAACGGAGGCCTGCCTTACCTGGCTCGATGGGCGATGAGGTGTGCGCGCGTCGCGGTACCGGCGACGGCGCACGGGTAGCTGAATTTTCACGAACGGCATCGTAGCCTTGCGCCTAACTTCGTGGCACCATGAGTTTCGTGATCAAGCGACACGGGGCCGCGATGAGGAAGAGAACAAAGATCGCTGTACTGATCGCCACCGCAGTGCTGACAGCATGCGCAGCTGCGGTCAAGACGGTGCCGGCAACGATGACGGCCTCGCCCGGCGGCACATTCACGCTCGAGCGTGGTGCTGAAATCCAGTTGCCAACGCAGTATTCCAGGACGCTGTCTGCCGGCAGCGCATGGCAAAAGGTGGGTTCATTGCCCTAGGTCGACGTCTATCGCCCGGTGGGAACGGTCTTCACGATTGAGGGCCGCAACGTACACGAGGCGTATCTGATCGTTGCTCAGTCGCAGATGCTGGTTGGCTTTTTCCTGCCGGCCGAATCGAGCCTGTCCCTTCTGCCCTCCCCTGTTCAACTTTTGCTGAAGGAGATTCCATGAAAAGACGTCAATCCTTGCTCGCGCTGGTCGCGCTTGCGGCGGTCATTGCCGGATGTGCCTCGGGGCCGAAGTACCAGGACGTTGCCAAATCGATCCCTGCACTTAAGCCGAACGAAGGGCGCGTGTTCTTCTTCCGCTCCAGCAGCGTGGTTGGCGCTGCCGTGCAAGCGGACATCCGGCTGAACGGTACTGTCGTCGGAACGTCCATCCCGGGCGGCTTCTTTTACGTGGATCGTCCAGCCGGCAACTACGTGGCGGCCTCTTCGACCGAAACAGAAAAGACGTTGAGCTTCACGCTGGCAGCGGGCGAGACCAAGTACGTGCGTAGCTCGGTGGGCCTTGGGTTGCTCGTCGGGCGCGTGATTTTGGAGCTTGAGGACCCCAAAGCGGCGCAGGCCGAAATCGAAACACTGTCGTACACCGGTGGGCCGGATAAGAAGTAGCTCGTTGCCGGCGCCAGACACTCGGTTCGCGCAATACCCTGCGCCAGCCGAAGCGGTCATCGTTTGAGGGCACTGATGGGCAGAGGTGGAGCGAGGCTCTGCCCGCCAACCTCGCCTGCCCCCCGCTGTGGCGGCGCGATATGGCCGGCGCGTTGGGCCTGTTCGGCGTCCTGCCCCAGTTCACAGCGTGATGCAGCGGCCACGGGCGGTGCCAATCGGCGACCTCCGTGTGCTCGATCGCAG
>JAJTHJ010000022.1 GCA_021298875.1 Burkholderiales bacterium
CTCGACCGAGCCGGTATGCCGAATGGCCCAGCGGTTGCAGATGCCGAGCACGAAGTCGCTGGCGAGCATCGTCGCGTTGCCGTAGCGGTGGCTGGTTTGCAGGCCGACCATGCCGGCCATCAGCGGGTGGTCGTCGGGGATCGCGCCCCAGCCCGTCAGCGTGGGGATCACCGGCACGCCGATCGTCTCCGCAAACTCGACCAGCGGGTCGCAGGCGTCGGCGTTGATGACGCCGCCGCCGGCGACGATCAGCGGGCGCTCGGCGGCGAGCAGCATCGTCAGCGCCTTTTCCACCTGCGCGCGAGTGGCGGCCGGCTTGTAGACGGGCAGCGGCTCGTAGATGTCGATGTCGAACTCGATCTCGGCCAGTTGCACGTCCACCGGCAGGTCGATCAGCACCGGGCCGGGGCGACCCGAGCGCATCAGGTGAAACGCCTGCTGGAACACGCGCGGCACCAACGCCGGCTCGCGCACGGTGACCGCCATCTGGGTGACCGGCTTGGCAATCGACTCGATGTCCACCGCCTGGAAGTCTTCCTTGTACAGCCGCGCGCGCGGCGCCCGGCCGGTGATGCACAAGATCGGCGTGGAGTCCGCACCGGCCGAATAGAGGCCCGTGATCGTGTCGGTGCCGGCCGGGCCGGAGGTGCCGATGCACACGCCGATGTTGCCGGCGCGCGCGCGGGTGTAGCCCTCGGCCATGTGCGTCGCGCCCTCGACGTGGCGCGCCAGCACGTGGGCAATGCCGCCGCGCTGGCGCAGGGCCGCGTACAGCGGGTTGATCGCCGCGCCGGGCACGCCGAACGCTTTCGACACGCCTTCTTTTTCCATCACCAGCACCGCGGCCATCGCGGCAGTCATCCGCGCCATGGTTGTCTCCTGGGCACGAGGTTGTTCGATGGAACGCATCGTGCCGGCGGCGGCAGCGGAAAAGACCAAAGCGTCGATAACGGCTATTCCGCGGAGGAATATCGGGGGAGAATGCCGCCAGCGCCGAGGAGACACCGCATGGACCGCACCGCCGCCAACAAACTCTTCATGCGCGTGGTCGAGACCGGCAGCTTCTCGCGCGCCGCCGCCGACCTGCACGTCACGCAACCGACGGCCACCAAGACGGTCGCCGCGCCGGAAACCAAGCTCGGCGCGCGGCCGCTCAACCGCAACACGCGCGGCGTCAGCCCGACCGAGATCGGCGCCGTCTACTACGACAAGTGCAAGGCGATCCAGACGCAGATCGACGAGGCCGACAACCTGCCCACGCTGATGCGCGCGCAGGTGGCGGGCCGGCTGCGGGTATCCACTTCAGTGGCTTTCGGCCGGAGCGTATTGACGCCGCTTTTGATGCGCTTCATGACCGAGCACCCGGCGCTTGATGTCGATCTGATCGCCGACGACCGTTACGTCGATTTGATCGCGCAGGGCATCGACGTGGCGATCCGCATGGGGCGGCTGGCGGATTCCACGCTTGGCGCGCGCTACCTGGGCACCAACCCCCGGGGTGATGGTGGCGGCACCCGCATACCTGGAGCGCGCCGGCACGCCGCGCAAGGCGGCAGATCTCAAGCGCCACCAGTGCGTCGTCTACAGCAGCGTGCAGGGCGATGACGTGTGGCACCGGACGGATGCCAAGGGCCGCGCGCACGACGTGCCGGTGCGCGGCCGGCTACGCTCGAACAATCCGTCGGCCCTGCTCTCCGCGGCGCGCGCCGGCTTTGGCCTCGCGATCCTGCCGCGCTACGTGGCGCAGGAGTCGCTCAAGCGCCGCGAGATCGCGCCCGTACTCACCGACCACGCGCTGCCGGCACAGGAAATGCATGAGGTCTATCCGTCGCCCAAGCTGGTGCCGCAGCGGGCGCAAAGTTTTGTGGCGTTCCTGGCCGAACGCTTGCAGGGCGGTTGGTGGACGTAACTGCATTGATCCCGCCGACAAACGCATTTCACTTCGGTGCAAACGGCGCACGTTCCTTAATAAGGTAGCGCTGACCAGCCAACCATCGTTTGAGCTGAGGGGCGTGCGCCGGTGTGGCGCTTGGCCCGCGAGGCGATTGACGACAGCAAGCGCCTAGCGGGCCAAGTGCCATGCCGGCGCGCGTCCCCTCGAGCGAAGGGTTGGGCGGCGCCATCGATGTGAGCGACCTTGGGTCTTTTGGCTAGCGAAACCTCGGTTTGGCGACGATCATCCAGTGGCTTGGAGACGACAGTAGCAACTTCTCGTTGGAGAAGCCAGAGCCACTTGCTTCGTAGCCGTAGCGGCCGAAAGCCATCCATCCGCATTACCCCGGAACAATGCACTCCGATGGGAAGTACAGGAGAACACGCAAGCCCTTCGGTGGATAAAGTCCGAAAGCACACCCCGATGGCTTGATCTCTTGCCACTTGCCAACGAAGCGGCTCATGTTTGCCTTGGTGACGGTAGGCGGGGTGGGGCAAGGGTTGGGAGGCGCGAAGGGCGGAAATGCTGGTGCCGACTGGGACACAGCTGAGCCGACAGGCGCTGACAGCATCAGTACAGCAGCCAGAATCTGAATCGGTCCCATACGTCTCAACTTCTGCTATTGGCCGATGGGCTCTGGACCTGTCGTGATCGAGTTGTCAGGCTGTAGGTAGACAGGCTGCTCGTCGAAGATGGCGGCCAACGCTGCTAGGTCAGCCGCGGGCACTTGCACCCAGTTGCTCCACCCGCGCCCTGCAGGCTTGATGCGGAAGTGCGCTCCCTTCTGGCGATGCCAGCCGAGTGCGTACTGTTCAATTAGCACTGCCATGGATACTCCTTCTGCTTTGCGATGGAAGAGACGTGACGCGGCTGCGCCGCCTAACTTTTGTTCGAGTCAGCGTGGCAACTGGTGCCTTCGACGCCTCAGCTGGCCGCTCACGCAAACATAATAAAATATTCGGCACTTACCGAATATACCGCCTCAATCGTCAGAGGGTAAGTCCAAAACGTTCTCATCAGAAAGCTTAGAATTTAAGGTAAGGTTAATCAGATCCGTCATTGTAAATCTTCCCGGATGCGTACTCGGTAGCGTTGGCATCCAGCTCGGATTTTGGGCCAGAAATGACGCTTTGTCCGCACTCAGCAGGGCTTGAAACACTCCGCCAACAATCTCCGCACCAACACCAGCTAGCCTCCGACCAGATGCTCGAACCTTTGCTTCTTTAAGAATATAAAACCAGAGCGGCGCCTCCCCTTCACCGTTCGGAACGCCGCTCCAGATCTCGGTTGAGGTTAGCGCGTTAGGGACGCCGAGCCGACTCGCGACGCGTTGACCGGACGGTAGCTTTAGAGCAATGCCGCGCTGCAGATTCCTAACCGCAAGACTGCGGAGCGCGCCGGGAGTGCCTGGCGCGACAACGCCGTCCGGGAGTTGAAGCAGCACCGTAGAAAGCTTAGTATCCACAAGCTTACTATCTTGCGCCGTCGACGGCGGCCCGAAAAACTTCGCCCAATCGACCACAAGTTCGGGCGGGACAGGTCTGAAACCACGAAGATCAGCAAGGCCGGGGGCCGACGGAGGCTGACCGGGCGCGGGCGGCGGTGGAAACAGCGCAGCGCCCCGCGTGCCGATCAAGTAACCCGGTCGCACCTGACTGTGCCCGAATCGATAAGCCGCAACACTGAACTCCAAGGGCATGAACGGCCGCCCCGGAAACTGGAGCGGCTTGTCGCGAAACAAGCGGGCCGTAGTGTTGGTACCGAGGATGCGCGGCAGAAACTCATGCACCACAATCCACTGATAATGCCAGCGCACAATCCGTTGTGCCTCCGCGAAGCGCTTGTCCAGCGGGAGATTACTGTTCGTATGGTTGTCAAACACTTTGTTGTGAAACTTAAGAAACAAGAGATGCAGTTGCGATATGATTAAATTCTCATCGTTTCGAAGATCTCCGATCAGCGCGCACCCTTGGCTGTTTCGCGGCAAATCGTTACCCTCGTCCCCAAGCAAAAATCGAAACGACCGTTCTCGATCGTAAAGGTACGGCTGCAACGCCGGGCCCAGTCCGTAAACCGAGTCGAGCTCGAGCGCAGGCGTTCGGAAGTTTTCGACAGCGTCCGGATCGTTCTCTTGCTCAAGGCTTGAGGTCACGTCTAGCGTTATGTCATGGTCAATGAACTGTCCAAGAAATGTGTACCCGGCGCGAATGCGGGGATTGTTTTGTGTTGTATCTCCTAGACCGGGGTTGCCGCCGTCCATTGGACCCTGGGCTGCGCCCAAGGCGGCCGAACCTGGAGTGAAGCTTTCGAGACTTTGCAACTCCGGAAAGAGTCTGCCGAACCTCCCCGATTGTCTGAACGGGCCACGCCCAGAAAAAGCCTCGCCGCGATTCTCATTGCCGTGCATGTTGTCCTCCGACTTACCGCAGAGGTTGATCTGACCTTGAGCGCTGCGGTAGTTCGCTCAAGGCGGGGCGCCAATTGCCATGCGCAGTTGATCGACGAGCGGACGAACCTACTCCCGCTGCCGGAACAGCAGGCTCCACGATTCGAGTTCAATCTCTTGCTTTAGGCTTAATGCGAAGCTCGCGGACGCGTCTGGCATCTGCGATCCGGGAGTCCAACCAGAACGAAAAACACGAACCGTATAAATCGCTACCGACATCTGCATACTGCGGCTCCGACGGGCATTTCTCTAGAAGATGGGAGTACAGATATGGATGCGCCGTGTTGATCTCTTGTTCGACCACCGCGAATGGCGTCGGCGGTAGCCAAGGGGTCGATGTCCCCCGATCTGGCGCGGGTCGAGCCGCGCGATGGCAGAAACCGATACGTGTACGCTTTCCTCGCATCTCGATCCGACGTTCCCTTGGCGTACCGTGCGCCAAACTGTGAAAAAGGCTACGGATCGGGCGACTAGCTTGCCCCACCCCCTCGGGTGGGTTCGCGGCACCGACAGCAGAGTTCGGTTGGGATCAGCGTGTGGGTGCGGCAGCCGCCAACACTCGCCGCACCATCGCCTCGCGCCCGTGTACGTCGAGCCGCTGATAGAGCTGCTTGACGTGGTAGGCGGCAGTGTTGAGGCTGACACCGAGCGCGGCGGCGACTTCGGCTTTGGACAGGCCGCGGGCCAGCGCGGCCGCAACCTCGCGCTGCTGCGCCGACAATTGCAGCGCGCCCAGTGCGGCGGCAAGGCGCACCAGCCGGTATTCGCGTCGCTCGATCAGGATGCCGCAGTCGGCGCCGGCCGCATACGCACGCAACTGGAACTGGCCCCAGGCGTTGTCGACCACCGTCGTCGGCGGGGCCGGGTCGGGCTCGCCCGCCGGCGTCGGCGCTGCTCGCGCCGCCACCAGCGGCGCGAGCAGCGCCTGCCCACGGCGCGCCAGTTCCCCGCGGACGGTATGCGGGTCGATCGGGCAGCCGCTCGCCTGCGCCAGCAAGGCGTAGCCGCGCGGGCTGGCGTCGAGCACCTGCCCTTGCGCATCGGCCAGCAGCAGCGTGCCCTGGCCGCTGTCGTCGAACGCGTAGGGCGCAGTCGCCGGCGCCGCCCCGACCGGCGCTTGCAGCAGTTGCGCCAGGTAGCGCGCGCTGGCAGCCAGAAACTCGCGCTCGTTACGTGCGAGCGGCTTCCCCGCCGAGCGATACAGCGACATCTGCCCGAGCGGCTGCACGCCGCGCCGCACGGCCACGTGCACGATGCGCTGTGCCCCCAACTGCGCCAGCACGCCCTGCCAGTAGCCCGCCGGCAGTTGCGCGGACTCCTGCTCGCCGATGCCGTCGTCGGACTGCGCGAGCGCATGCAGCCGCCGTCGAAAGTCGCTGTGCGAGCCGGCGTAGAACTCCTCGAAGTAGCGGCGCGTCACTGCCGGCGCCAGCATCCGCTCGGCAAAGATCTGCACGATGCCCAGATCCGGCCCGACCCAGAAGAAGGCGGCCGAGTCGCAGTGCACCTGCCGCCGCACCGCCGCCAGAAAGGCGGGCAGCACCGCCTCGGCAGCCAAGCCCAGCCGGCACAGCAGGCGCAGGTGGGCGAGCGCGGCGCTGCCCTTCACGCCGGCTCCCGCAGCGCGCGCACCTGTACCACTTCCACGGGGCGGACGATGCCCGGCAGCGCCGGCGCCGGCAACGGCGCGCAGTCGAAGCTCGCCTCGCAGCCGGCCAGCACCCGGCGCGCGGCCAGCACCTGGCCGGCCGCAGCGGCGGCACACAGGCGCTGCGCCAGATTGGTTACTGCGCCGATAGCGGCGTAATCGACCCGACCGGCAAAGCCGATCGCGCCCAGCGTGGCGTACCCCTGCGCGATGCCGATGCCCAGCCCACAGTCATAACCGCGTGGCTGCCACGCCGTGCGCAGAGCGGCGCAGTCCTCTTGCAGCGCCAACGCCAGCCGCAGCGCGCGCGCGGCGGCGTCCGGCACCGGCAGCGGGTCGTTGAAGAACACCATTGCCCCGTCGCCGGTAAAGCGCTCCAGCGTGCCTTCGGCCGCCTCGACGCGCCGGCCGAGCGCGCCATGGAACTCGGCCAGCAATTGCAACACTTCTTCGGGCGCGGCGGTCTCGGCAAACGCAGTAAAGCCGCGCAGGTCGGCAAACAGCACGACGATCTCGCGCCGGTGGCTGGCGAGCGCACTCTCGCCCTGCTCCAGCACGCGCTGCGCCAGGCGCGCGGGCAGAAAACGCTTGAGCAGCGACAACCGCTCGATCTCGCCGACCTGTGCGGCTACGCGCGCTTCGAGCGTGCGGCTCCACTCGGCCAGTTGCGTAGCCTGCGCGGCGACGGTGTCGTGCAGGCGCTTGCCGCGCAGGTGCGCGCGCACGCGCGCCGACAACTCGGCGCGGTCGACCGGCTTGGCGACGAAGTCGTCGGCCCCGGCCTCCAGCGCGCGCAGGCGCTGCGCGCGCTCGTCCGCGGCGCTGACGATCAGGATCGGCAGAGCCGTGTGCTGCGCCTGCGCGCGCAGGCGGCGGCAGACCTCGACCCCGTCGATGCCGGGCATCATCAAGTCGAGCAAAATCAGGTCGGGGGCTTGGTCCTCCACCGCCGCCAGCGCGGCCTCGCCATCGGCGGCCGTGCGCGTCGCGTAGCCCTGCACCGACAGCAAATCGGCTAGCAGACGTGCGCTGGCCGGCGTGTCGTCCACGATCAAGATGCTTGCCGGCTCGGTCACTCGCCCCTCCCGCGCGGACGCGATGCTAGTCCGGCGCGGCAGGCGGCGCCAGCAAGCGCTGTACGGTGTCGAGAAAGTCGCGCAGCCGCAACGGCTTTTGCAGCACGGCGTCGAAACCGACCGCGTGCAGACGCGCCAGGTCGCCGCTCATCACCGACGCGGTGACCGCCAGCGCCGGCCGCGCTCCGAACGACGCCGCACGCAAGCTGAGCAAGGTCTGCACCCCATCGATGCCGGGCAGGTGGATGTCGAGCACGGCCAGGTCCGGCGCCGTCGCGGTCACGGCGGCGAGCGCCTCTTCGCCGCGCTCGAACGGCAGCACCCGGTAGCCGCGGGCGCCCAACACATCCACCAGCAGGCGGCGGCTCTTTTCGTCGTCCTCGACCACCAGCACGGTTTTCATGCTGCCTCCATCGGCGCCTGCGCGGGCAGCCACAAGGTGAAGGTGCTGCCGCGCCCCGGTGCGCTGTCCACCTGCAGGCGCCCGCCGTGCAGTTCGGCCAGCCGCCGCGACAGCGCGAGACCCAGACCGGTGCCCTCCTCGCCGCGCAGGCCGCGGCTGCGCGCCTGCGCAAATGGGGCGAACAGCCGCTGCATCTGCTCGGGAGCGATGCCAACGCCAGTGTCGGCCACCGCAATCGCCAAACCGCCCGCAGCATGCGCCGCGCGCACCCGCACGTCCCCACCTGCCGGGGTGAATTTGACTGCGTTGGACAGCAGGTTGAGCAGAATCTGATGCAGCCGCCGCGCATCGCCGCGCCAGACGCCCACGTCCGGCTCGATGTCGACGGTGAGCCGCACACCAGCCGCGGAGGCGCGCGCGGCCACCATCTGCATCGCGCCTTCGACCAGCGCCGGCACGTCCACCGGTGCTGGCTCTAGGTCGAGCCGGCCGGCCTCGACCTTGGACAGATCGAGCAGATCGTTGATCAGCGCCAGCAGGTGGCGACCGGAGTCGTGGATGTCGCGCACGTACTGGGCCTGGCGCGCATTCAGCTCGCCGAACAGCCGCTCGTCGAGCGCCTCGGAAAAGCCGAGGATCGCGTTCAGCGGCGTGCGCAACTCGTGCGAGACGTTGGCCAGAAACTCGGACTTGTGGCGGTTGGCGGTTTCGATCTCGGCGGTTTTCTCGGCAACCTTGCGCTCGAGGCTTCCGGTGTAGTCCTGCAGCTGGGCGGCCATCGCATTCATGGCGTCGGCGAGCGGGCGCAACTCCGGGTTGCCCGGTGCCGCGAGCCGGCGATCGAATTCGCCTTTGCCGAAGCGCAAGGCTTCGTCGCGCAGCGCCCGGATCGGCGCCGTCAGGCGGGCCGACAATACGAGGGCTGCTGCGAGCGCGGCGCCGACCGCCAGCGCGACCACGAGCAGCGACTGCCGCAGGGTCGCGTACACGGGCTCGAGCAGGCGGTCGCCCGGCGCCTCGACGAACACGCGCCAATCTGCGCCCGGCACGATCGCCTGCGAGCGGATGACCCGTCCCGGCGGCACCATCGTCGAGTCGAGCGCATGGGCGGCAAGCAGGCTGGGGCCTTCCTTCGCACCGGTGTCCGCATCGACCACGATCCGGCGCAGTACCAGTGCCAGGTCCGAGTGGGCGATCAGGCGCCCGCCCGTGTCGACGACAAACGCAGTACCACCGGCCGTCAACGGCAATCCGGCAACGACGTCCCAGACCGGGGTCAGTGCAATCTCGGAAACCACCGCCGCCGCGGCGGCACCCCGCGGGCGTAGCCCCACTGTGAAGGTGGGCGCCCGATCGTCCCAAAAGTCCACGGGACCATACTGCGCGGTTTGCGCCTGCGGCAGCATCGCCGTCGAGCGCTCCTCGCACCCCACTTGGTCCGGCAGGTGCCGCCGTGCGATCAGGCAAACTCGCCCCGCCGCGTCGACGACACGCACCTCCACCAGCGATGGCTCGGCCGCCAGTGCAACTTGGACTTCCTGTCGCAGCGCTGCCCAGTCAACCGCCGACGACGGCTGAATCAGCCCGGCGATCCACACGACGCGATCTTCGACCCGGCCAACCACGCGACCCAGGCGTTCGACGACCAGCGCCGCCTCGGCACGCTGCCGCGCGATGGTGAGTTCCCGCGCATCGTTGAAAGCGATCGCTGCCTGGATCAAGCCATGCATCAAGACCGCACCGCCCGCAATGCCGGCCAACCAAAGCGCGTAGGTACGGAACAACGGCGACCGCTGCCACATCAGCCCAAAACCCTCGTCGCGCGTCGCAGCAGCGGCCGCGGCACAAGCAGCCGCATATCCACCGCCGTGCGCAGATTGATCGCCAGTTCGAAACGGTCCGGCACCAATACCGGCAAGTCGCCCGCCCGAGCGCCCCGCAGCACCCGCACCACGTAGTCGGCCAGCTGCTCCAAGCTGCGCGCTGTGTCGGGACCGTAAGCCAGCAGAGCGCCGCTGTCGGCCGCCGTCGCCCGCTCGAAGATCGCAGGGATACGGGCGCGCGCCAACGACTGCGCCAATTCCCTGCGGCGCGGCCAAAGCTCGGCCGTCGTTGGCACCACAACCCCGTCGGTGCCGCGTGCCAGCAATGCACCGACCACGTCCAGCGGGTCCGCGCGGCCGGCCACGTCGAGCGCAACGAGCCGCAGCCCCTGCGCCTGCGCGTACCGTCGCGCGGACTCGAAGCTCGCCCGCTGGTCGGGCATAGCGCCCAGATACACGAGGCGCCGACACTGCGGAAAACCGTCGACCAGAAGCTCGACCAGCTTGGCATCGACCTCGACCAGGGTCGTGACGCCGGAGGCTGCCCCACCGGGCCGCTGCAACGTGGCGGCCAGGCCATAGGCCCGGGGATCGACATGGGCACGGAACAAGACCGGTAGGTTCGCCCGCTCGGCCAGGATCGCCTGGGCCGACGGCACATCGGGACACACGACGACGGCCGGCGCCTGTCGCACCACTTGCCGCGCGAGGGCCACGCGCTCACTGGCCGACTCAACCCAAAGTACGCTGTCGAACGCCGCATTGCCGACCACGGCAGTTACCCTGTCCGCCAGCGCCACGAAGTTTGCGCCGTCCGGTTTCCATTGGGCGGTTGCTCCGCCGAAGACCACCACCCGGCGACCTGCCGGTGCGCCCGCCGCGGCCGGGCGACACGCCCAGCAGCCGATCGCCAAAGCGAAGCGGCGGCGCGACAACTTGAACTCGCCCGTCGTGCTGACATTCCAGACAGACATTCGCTCGATCGCCCCCAATGCGAAGAGCCGGGACCGGATTCGCGCTCGCACGATACCCCCCCGGGCGGGTAGGTACGGACACGGCGCTATCCGGTACTGTCCGGGCGTCGTTTCGTTTCGGTCTTTGCCACGAGGAGAAGTCGCTATGTCGTCAACCGTTGTCTGGATGTTGGGTTTCGAGCACGGCGCCGCCGCCGCTGCCTTCAGTTCAACCGCGAATTGGCTCGCCACGCTCGGGCAAGCCGCGCCAGCACGCACGGGCAGCGCCGGTGTCAGTCCGATGGGCCCGTGTCCCGGCCCCGGCTGCGATTCGGCCTCTAAGGTGGTACGAGACGACGGTTCGTGCGCCGCAACGCTTGAACTGCTCGACCCGCGATTAAGCGACGGCTTGGGCACGACGGAGCAGTGGCTGAGGGTGGCGTTCGCAAGTGTCGATCAAGCCCGTTTCGCGCGCGCCATCCTGATCGGCGAGGTGCGCAAGTTATCGGGCTTCCGGGCTGAGCTCATGGTCGCCCTGACCGCAAGCTAGACCCGAGTTGGAGGCATACATGACCTTTCGCCACAGTGTGTACCCCGCCGCGATTCTTCCGCTCGGGAGGATTGCTTTCCTGGCCCTCGCAGCCGCTCTGGCGAGCGGATGCACTACTTCGCTTAGGTCGGACCCGGTCAAAGACAACAACGCCGGCGGCGGGCTCCTGTACGCCCTGCCCAAGAAAGACTTGGAAATCGACCTGACTTGGGAGATCGGAGAATGCCGAAACGCGGACAACGGTGTCAAGATCGACTACACCCTCTCGGCCGAGGTGCGCGAGCGACTCTACCCGGACCCGGATGCGCGCTTCGTGCTGCGATACGAAGACCTGAATGCGGCGACCAAGGTGACTGAGACCAAGGTCAGTCTGCTCGCCAACGGCACGCTGGCCAGCATCAATGCCAAGATCGACGACCGCACCGGTGAAGTCGTCGGCAACACCGTTGCCGGTATCGCTTCCATCGCTAGGGCGATCGCTTTGCCGGGTACCAAAACAATGCAATCAGTTGATTCGGATGCAGATAAAAAGTCGAGGCAGAGTGTTTGCTCGGAAAGCTCTTCTGTCCAATTCCAGACCCTTCAGGTGCACCGAAAGGAGTTGGAGGCACTGGAGCGTCAGACGCCCGACCGCGCCAAGGCCGACGCGAGACTGCAACTCGCGAAGAGCAACTTGGGACGTGTGCGTGACGAACTGCGCCGCTTGCAGGCGAAGGATGCCAACGCCACACCAGGCGAGTTGAAGGAGGCGCAAGCCGCCGAAGAAGCCGCGATGAAGGCGCTCGCCGAGGCGCGCGCCGCGCGCGACGCGCTGGGCGACGACCTGCGCGAGGCGTTCAAGGCGGAGATACTGCGGCTGCGTGCCGCCCGTACATTCAAGTTCACCCAGAGGGTTACCCCCGGAGAGCGCAACCAGTGGTCGGTCTCACTTCCTGCCAAGGCGATCGCGCTCTTGCTCGAGGGCGAGCCGGATCCGGAGGAGGTCCCGGTTGCGGAGATCAGTATCAAGCCCCTCGGCGCAAAGTCGTCCGGCGCCCCACCGGCGGAACTCGCTGCCAAAGGTATCGTGTATCGGCTCCCGGCCACGGCGCACCTGACCATCGCGGCAAAGGCCGACGGCGCGACGGCGGGACCGGTCGTCCTCGATATCTTGGTCGTGGTACCGCAACTCGGAACCTTCGCCGCTCTCGACTTGCGCAACGGGGTCTTCGACAACAATCGCATCGAGGCGGCATTCACCGCCGACGGCGGCGTGACATCGCTGACGTTTGCGTCGGACGCACAAGCCGAACGCGCTTCGGCGGCCTTTGCCAAGACGGCGGAGTCCGCATTGTCGGCCGTGAAGGCCGCTCGCAAAGACGCTCGCGAACAGACGGTCGAGGATCTGAAGGCACAGCGCGACGCATTGCAGCTGGCAGCCGACATCGAGAAGACGCGCGCCGGGATTCCGAACCAGGATCAGGCGGCTATCGATCAGTTGAGATCGCGCAAGACACAGCTGGAGTTGGAACTGGAAATTCAGCAGCTACAGCAGCAGTTGGAGAGGTTGAAGGCGCCGAAAAACTGAAGAGCAGTGCGGGTCGCCGCCCGGGCCGAGGCGACCCGCAACGCTATTTCAGTATCCGCGCCAGGTTGTGATGCGCGTCCGTGAAGGTCGGTAACTCGGGCCGATCGGCGATCGGCCACACCGCCTCGGCCAGACGCGGATGTTCGAACAGCGCCTTGTCGCGCGTGACCAAAATCTGGTCGGTGGACGACAGCCAGTAATCGGCGCCGTCCCTGGACTCCGGCGTGTCTGTCACCAGCATCGCGTGCAGCCCGAGTTCCTGCGCGTGGCGCTGGATCACCGGCATGATGTCGATGTAGCGGTTGGTGGCCTGGAACACGATTACGCCGTCGGGCGCCAGGTGCTTCAGGTAGAGCTGCATCGCCTCGCGCGTGACGAGGTGCATCGGGATCGAGTCGCCGGAGAACGCATCGATGCCCAGCACGTCGTAGCCGCGCGGAGCCTCGCGCTCGAGCGACAGGCGGCCATCGCCCAGGACGACGTCGGTCTTTGCCGGCGTGTCGTTCAGGAAGCTGAAGTCGCGCGCCTGGATCTCCACCACCTTGGGGCTGATCTCGTAGAAGACCATTTCGTCGCCGGCGCGGCCGTAGGCAGCGACCACGCCCGCGCCCAGGCCGACGATGCCGACCTTGCGCGGGCCGGGCTTGATCTCGTTCAACACCGTGAAGAGCCGTCCATAACCCGAGCCGGGGCCGAAGTAGTCGGAAGCGACGTTCTTGTACTGCTCGCCCTGCAACTGGCCGCCGTGGATGATGCCGCCGTGGAGCATCGCGCGGTAGGTCACGTCGTCCACGGTGCGGTCGCGCGTGCGCACCACGCCGTAGAAGTCGCGCTCCATCGTCCGCACGTCGGCGCCGTAATCGCGGGCACCGACCCAGGCAAAGTAGCCGGTCGCCACGACCGAGACGGCGGCCGCCAGCAGCCAGATTCCGCGCAGCCGCACCGCCGCCAGCAGCGCCAGCGCCACCAACGCGATGTTCAGCTCGAAGTAACCGGCCAGCACCTGCGGTGCGACGATCGCCACCAGCACGCTGCCGGCCGCGCCGCCCGCCGACATCATCAGATAAAAGCGCGTCAGATAAGCCGGGTCGGGCTTGAGCCGCGCCAGTTCGCCGTGGCAAAACATGCAGGCGACGAACAAACCGGCGAAGTACAGCGGCATCGCCACCTTCAGCCCGAGCGACGGGATCTTCCACGCCATCGCCGGCACCGCCAGCAGCAGCAAGGCGACGAAGAGCGGCCGTACGTACCAGCGCGGATGATCAAAACAGAGAATGAAGGTGATCAGGTACAGCGACAGCGGCACCACCCACAGGAAGGGCACGCTGGCGATGTTCTGCGTCACGTGGTTGGTGGTGGCGAGCAGCATCGCCGATCCCATCGCCGACAGCAGCAACCATAAAAGCTGGGTGGCGGCGGTAGGCGGCGCGGCCGTCGCCGGCGCGCCGGCCTGCGGCGCCAGCGTCTGCGCGGCGCCGGCGGCGCGCAGCGACAGCCAGCCGGTCGCCGCACAGGCCAAGACGAACAGCGCGTACACCGCCGACCAGGTCCAACCCAGTTGCGGCAGCGTCAACCACGGCTCGAACAGGATCGGGAAGCCGAGCAACGCCAGCAGCGAGGCGAAGTTCGACAGCGCAAACAGCCGATACGGCACCGCCGTCTCGAAGCGCCGCCAGTACCAGCTTTGCAGCAGCGGCGTGGTGGTGGCGAGCAGAAAGTACGGCAGGCCGATGGTGGCCGCGAGCAGCAGCAGGATGCGGCCGATCGGGTCCTCGCTGCCCGCCGGCTTCCACGCCTCCGACGCCAGAATCGGCAGCGTGACGAGCGAGGCCACCAGCAGCCCGATGTGCAGCCAGGTCTGGCGCTTCAGCCCCAACCGGTGCGTGGCGTCGGCGTAGGCGTAGCCCGCCAGCAGCGCGCTCTGAAAAAACACGAGGCAGGTCGTCCACACCGCGGCCGAGCCGCCGAACCACGGCAGGATCTGCTTGGCAATGATCGGCTGCACCAGGAAGAGCAGGAACGCCGAGAGAAAAATGGTGGCGGCGTAAGGCAGCACGCGCGCTGCGGCGGGCGCGGCGGCGGTCGGAGCAGTAGCGGGCATCGAGCCGGGGCTGGCGACAAAAGTCGCGGATTATCCGTGAACGGGAGAGTCGAGATTCCTCGCCTACGGCTCGGAATGACAGTGGAGTGCGAGCCACCTGCCGTGAACCGCAGGCTCACCACTGCACCGGCGGTGGTTCCGAGCGCAGCGAGGAATCTCGCTGCGACGAAGCGCCGCTCAATGCCCCAGGATCTTCGACAGAAAGTCCTTGGTGCGCTCGCTCTTCGGCTTGTCGAAGAACTCGTGCGGCGTGTTCTGCTCGACGATCTGGCCCTGGTCCATGAAGATCACGCGGTCGGCCACCGCCTTGGCAAAACCCATCTCGTGCGTCACGCACAGCATGGTGATGCCTTGGCCGGCCAACTCGATCATCACGTCGAGCACTTCCTTGATCATTTCCGGGTCGAGTGCGGAGGTCGGCTCGTCGAACAGCATGATCTTGGGTGTGAGGCACAGCGCGCGGGCGATGGCCACGCGCTGCTGCTGGCCGCCGGACAACTGCAACGGGTACTTCTGCGCCTGCTCGGCGATGCGCACGCGATTTAACTGCGGCATCGCGCGCTCGTCGGCCTCGCGCTTGGGCATCTTGCCGACCCAGGTCGGCGCCAGCGTCAGGTTCTCCAGCACCGTCAGGTGCGGAAACAGGTTGAACTGCTGAAACACCATGCCGACTTCGCGGCGGACCTTCTCGATCGCCTTGATGTCGTCGGTCAACTCCGTGCCGTCGACCACGATGTGGCCTTCCTGGTGCTCTTCGAGCCGGTTGATGCAGCGGATCAGCGTGGACTTGCCCGAGCCCGACGGCCCGCAGATCACGATCCGGTCGCTGCGGCGCACCTGCAAGTCGATGTCGCGCAACACGTGAAAGTTGTTGCCGTACCACTTGTTGACCTTGTCGAAGACGATGATGTGATCGGTCATGGCGGTGCCCTTAACGGCGTTTGCTCTTGTTCAACTGCTTCTCGACCCACAGCGAATAGCGCGACATGGCGAAGCAGAAGGCGAAGTAGATCGCGGTGATGAAGAGATAGCCCTCGATCTTGAACGGCCGCCAGTCGGCATCGGAATTCAGCGCAATGCCGAGCGAGCCGGTCAGCTCGTACAGCGACACGATGGTCACGAGCGACGTGTCCTTGAAGATCGAGATGAAGTTGTTCATGATGCCCGGCACCACCATGGCGAGCGCTTGCGGCAGCACGATCTTGCGCTGTGTTTGCCAGTAGGTGAGGCCGAGCGACTGCGCCGCCTCGACTTGGCCCTTGGGGATCGCCTGCAAGCCGCCGCGGACGATCTCGGCCATGTAGGCGGCGGCAAAGAGCGTGATGCCGGCCAGCACCCGCAGCAGGACGTCGATGGTCAGCCCCTGCGGCATGAACAGCGGGAACATGAAGCTCGCCATGAACAGCACCGAGATCAGCGGCACGCCGCGGATCAGCTCGACGTAGACCACGCACACGGTGCGGATCGCCGGCAGGTTGCTGCGCCGGCCCAGCGCCACCAGCACCGAAAGCGGAAAGGCGAGGATGATCGAAAAGCTCGCCAGCAGGATGGTGAGCGGCAGTCCGCCCCAGCGATCGGTCTGCACCACGTCCAAGCCGGCCACACCGCCGTACATCAGCACGAAGAACAGCGGCACCACCATCGCCCAGACCGCGATCAGCCAGGGCTTCCAGAACGCGCGCACGCAACTGAGCGCAAGCAAGCCGACCAGCAGGATGGTGGCGACTTCGGGCCGCCACTGCTCCTCGACCGGATAGCGGCCGAAGATGATGAGCCGGTACTTCTCGGCCACCACGCCCCAGCACGCGCCGGTGCCGCGCGCGGCCTGGCAGACCTCGGCGTCGGGCTTGAACACCGCCTTGAAGAGCAGCCAGTCCGACAGGCCCGGCAGCAAGTAGGCCAGCACGCCCAGCGCCACCAGCGTGGTGAGCGTGTTCTTCCAGTTGGAAAAGAGATTGCGCCGCAGCCAGGGCACGACGCCCTCGGTCTTGACCGGGGCCGGGCGCGGGGCGATGGGTTCGAAGGTCGCAGACATCTCTAGCGCTCCTTGATCGCCGCGCGCTTGTTGTACCAGTTCATCAGCGCCGAGGTGGAGAGCGACGTGGTCAGGTACACCAGCATGATCAGCGCGATGCATTCCACCGCGCGACCGGTCTGGTTGATCGCGGTATTGGCGATCGACACCACGTCCGGATAGCCGATGGCCACCGCCAGCGAGGAATTCTTGGTGAGATTGAGGTACTGGTTGGTCATCGGCGGAATGATCACCCGCAGCGCCTGCGGCAGCACCACCAGCCGCATCGTCTTGCCGCGCGTGAGGCCGAGGCTGAACGCAGCCTCGGTCTGCCCCAGCGGCACCGAGGCGATACCGGCGCGCACCACCTCGGCCACGAAGGCGGCCGTGTACAGCACCAGTCCCAGCAGCACGGCCATGAACTCCGGCGTCATCGACACGCCGCCCTCGACCATCACGTCGGCCTGCTTGGGCACGTTCCACTCGGTGGGCGCACCGCCGACGAGCCAGCCGACCAGCGCGCCGCCGAAGATCATCGCCACCGACGGCCAGAAGGTGTCGCGCAACTGGCCGGACTTTTCGAACTCTTGCAGCTTGCGGTGGCGGTACCACAGCGCCAGCAGCAGGCCGGCAAAGGCGCCGATCGCCGCCAAGCCCTGCCCCACGCCCCACTCGGGCACCGGGAACTGCACGCCGCCCTTGCTGACGAAAAGAAACCCGCCGATGGACCAGGCCGCGTCGCTCGGCGGCAGGACCTCGGTGAACACCAGATACCACATCAGCAGTTGCAGCAGCACCGGCACGTTGCGGAAGAGTTCGACGTAGCCGTAGCAAAAGCCGCGCACGATAGCGTTGCGCGAGAAGCGGCCCACGCCGAGCAGCATGCCGAGGATCGTCGTCAGCACGATGCCGACGATGGCCACCCGCAGCGTGTTGGCCACGCCGACCAGAAAGGCTTTCCAGTACGGGTCGAGCGCGTCGTACTTGAACATCACCTCGCCGATGTCGAAACCGGCGGGTTGGGTGAGGAAGCCGAAACCGCTCTGGATGCCGCGCACACGCATGTTTTCGAGCGTGTTGTGCGCGAGGAACCAGACCCCGGCCGCGATCAACGCAATCGCAACGATCTGGTAAATCACCCCGCGAAACGCCTGGCTGCGCCAGGACCAGTCGCGCTTGCGGGCCGGCATGCGGGCTGCCGCCATGCTTGTCTCCTCCACGAAGACGGGAACTTTTCGTTCTCACCGAAGCAGGGGCCGTACCCGCTTCGGTGAAAAGCCTCGCTTCCGCGAGGCAAGCACTTCTTCAGCGCCTACCGGAGACGGTAAACGCCGAAGAAGCGTAGCGAGCGGCCCAAGGCCGGCCCGAGGAGCGCACCCGTACGGATAGGTACGGCGAGCACCGCAGGGGCGGCATTGGGCCGCGCAGTAGCTTATTCGGCGTTTACCGAACAGGCGGCGCATACATGATGCCGCCCTTGCTCCACAGGTTGTTCACGCCGCGCGGCAGGCCGAGCGGCGACTTCGGGCCGACGTTGCGCTCGAAGATCTCGCCGTAGTTGCCGGTGGTGCGGATCGCGTTGACCATCCAGTCGCGATCCAGGCCGAGCAGTTTGCCGGTGTCTTCGCTGGTGCCCAAAATGCGCATCACCACCGGGTCCTGGCTCTTGGCCTTCTCGGCCAGCACGTTGGCCTGGGTGATGCCGTACTCCTCGGCCTCGACCAGGCCGAACACCACCCACTTGACGATGGTGAACCACTCGTCGTCGCCGCGGCGCACGGACGGGCCCAGCGGCTCCTTGGAGATGAGTTCGGGCAGGATGATGTGGTCGGCCGGGTTCTTGGCTTCCTTGTTGCGCACCGAGGCCAGGCCCGAGGCGTCGGTCGTGTAGGCCTGGCAGCGGCCGGCGAAGTAGGCGCCGGTGGCGGCCTCGACCTTCTCGAACACCACCGGCTTGATGCCGAGGTTGTTGGCGCGCGAGAAGTCGGTCAGGTTCTTTTCGGTGGTGGTGCCCGACTGCACGCAGACGGTCGCACCCTTCAACTGCTTGGCACTCTTGATCTTGCCGTTGGCCGGCACCATGAAGCCTTGGCCGTCGTAATAGGTGACACCGGTGAAGAACATGCCGAGCGAGGCATCGCGCGTCAGGGTCCAGGTAGTGTTGCGCGAAAGGACGTCGATCTCACCCGACTGCAGCGCGGCAAAGCGCTGCTGGGCGTTGAGCGGCACCCACTTGACCTTGTTGCCGTCGCCCAGCACCGCCGCGGCGATGGCGCGGCAGATGTCCACGTCCAGGCCGGACCAGTTGCCGTTGGAGTCGGCCTGCGAGAAACCGGCCAGGCCGGTATTGACGCCGCAGACCACTTGCCCGCGCGCCTTGATCGCGTCGAGCGTCTTGCCGGCAAAGGCCGGGGCAGATACGGCGAACGCCGCGGAGGCCAGCAGGCCACCGAGCACCGCCTTGCGTGCTTTGAAGTTCATCGAGATTGCTCCTTGGAAGAAAACGTCCGCCGATCCGGCGTGTCGAAACGGCCGGAAACCAGCCGGCGATCACTGTAACACCGGGCAAGAGCTAGCAGCAATCGGGCCAGGGGCGGGATTGCCCCGGGGTCAGCGCGGCCGGGCAAAGGGCACTGCGACCGGCGGCACCTGCCCGGCGAGCATCTGCTGCACCAGCCGCGCACTGCCCAGCGCCAAGGTGAGGCCGAGCGCACCATGGCCGACATTGAGGTACACGTTGGCCGCCCCGGCGGCGCCGACGATGGGCATAGACGTCGGCGTGGCCGGCCGCAACCCGGCCCAAGGGCGCAGATCGGCGTCGAGGTCGCCTGCACCGGGGAAGGTCTCGGCCACCGCGTCGGTCAACTGGCGGATGCGCCGCGCATCGATGCGCAGATCGTGGCCGACGAGTTCCGCCATGCCCGCCACCCGCAGCGTGCCGGCCAGCGGCGCGTAGACGATCTTGCGCCGCAGGTCTGTCACGCTGACGCGCGGCGCGCGCGCCGGGTCGGCTACCGGCACGGTGATGCTGTAACCCTTCAGCGGATAGACCGGCAGCCGCAGGCCGAGTGCGCGGCCGAGCCGGGCGGCAGCGGCACCGTTGGCGAGCACGACGGCGTCGGTCTCGACCTCGCCGGCCGCCGTCTTCACCGCAACGATCCGCTCGCCGCGGCGCATGAAGCCGGTCGCCGCGCAGCGCCAGCGCAGTTCGGCACCGTGGCGGGCGGCGCGCTCGGCCAGTTCGCCGGCCAGCCGCAGCGGGTCGGCCACCTCCTCGCCGGGCGTCCACACGCCACCGGCGATATGCGCGGCATAGGCGGCCAGCGCCGGTTCGCGCGCGAGACACTGCGCGCAACTGAGCACCTGCTGCGTGCAGCCCAGGGCGCGTTGCAGCTCGACCTGCCGCCGCGCGCCGGCGAGGCCAGCGGCGCTGTCGTAGACGACGAGCTTGCCGGGCCGCGCGTGGTCGAAGCGCAAGCCGTCCGCCGCGACGGCGGCGTGCAGCTCGCTGCGGCTCAACTCCGCCAGCGCCAACAGCGCAGCGGTCGCCCGCTGCGCCTGCGCCGACGTACATGCGCGCAAGAAGCGCAAGCCCCAGCGCAGTTGCGCCGGCTCGCCGGTCAAGCGGAAGCGCAAGGGCGAGCCACGGTCCAGCAGCAATGCGGGCATCTTGCGCAGCGTCGCCGGCGTGGCGAGCGGCTCGACGTAGCTGTACGACAGTTGCGCACCGTTGGCCATCGTTGCCCCCTTGGCCAGGCCCGGGGACGGCGTCCAGCAGCGTCGCCCGGTGCCCGGCTTTGGCCAGCAGATAAGCCGTGGCGCAGCCGACGATGCCGGCGCCGATCACGCAGGCGCGAGGGACGGGCACGACCGCGCCACCCCCCGGCAACACGCAACGGCGGCGGCGACGATGCGGCGTTCAGCCGCCCAGCGCGTCGCCGACCTTGTCCGACGGGAAGCGGAACTGCTCGCGCAGCAGCGGGCTCGGCGGCACGCCGAGCGTGATGCCCTTGGGCGGAATCGGCTGCTCGAACCAACGCCGGTAGAGCGCCATCGCCTCACCGTCGATCATCAACTGCGACAGGGTCACGTCCACCAGGCGCTTGAACTCCGGATCGTCCCGCCGCAGCATGATCGCCAGCGGCTCGACCGTGGTGAACTCGCCGACCACGGCAAAGGCCTTGGGGTCGGCCGCGGTGGCCCGCAGGCCGTAGAGCACGATGTCGTCCATCAGGAACCCGGCGGCTTTGCCCTCGGCCAGCAAGGCAAAGGCCTCGGCCGAGTCCTTCGCTTCGAGCAGGCGCACTTGCAGCAGGCCGCGCTCGACCTGCTGCTTGATGAAGGCGGCATGCGTCGAGCCGGACGTGGTCGTGACGACGCGGCTACCCAGATCGGCCAACCGCTGAATGCCCGAGTCGCTCTTGACCAGCAGGCGGCCGCCGGCGAAGTAATGGGTGACCGTAAAGGCGACCTGATTGCGGCGCGCCGCCGTATTCGTGGTGTTGCCGCATTCGAGATCGGCCCGGCCTTCGACGATCGACGGGAGGCGCTGCGCCGCGGCCACCGGCAGATACTCGACGCGCAGCGCCGGCGCCTTGAGGGCGCGCCGCACCGCATCGACCACGCGCAGACACAGGTCGAGCGAGTAGCCTATCGGCCGCTTGTCCTGGTCGACGTAAGAGAACGGCACCGACGCATCGCGATGCGCCAGCACGATGCTGCCGCGAGTGCGGATTTTCTCCAGCGTCGGCGGCTGCGGCGCTGGCGCCGGCGGCGGCGGCGCGGTTTGCGCCAGCGCCACTGCCGGCGCGAAGCAGGCCATCCACGCCCAAAGGCGCACGTTTCGATACTCCAACTTCATCCCTGCACCTGCTAGCGAGCGCGCCCGCGGTCAATGCAAAAGGATCTTCGACAAAAACTGCTGCGCTCGCTCCGAGCGCGGCTGGCCGAAGAAGTCTTTCTTGGCGGCATCTTCGACGATTTCGCCGCCATCCATGAAGATTACGCGATTCGCCACCTTGCGCGCAAAGCCCATCTCGTGGGTGACGACCATCATCGTCATGCCCTCGCGCGCCAGGCCCACCATCACGTCGAGCACCTCGTTGATCATCTCCGGGTCGAGCGCCGAGGTCGGCTCGTCGAAGAGCATGCAGATCGGGTCCATCGACAGCGCGCGCGCGATCGCCACCCGCTGCTGCTGGCCGCCCGACAACTGGCCCGGGTACTTGTCCTTGTGCGCCGACAGGCCCACGCGTTCGAGCAGTTGGTGGCCGCGCGCGGTGGCCTCGTCCTTGCTGCGGCCGAGCACCTTGATCTGCGCGAGATTCAGGTTCTCGGTAATCGTCAGGTGCGGAAACAGCTCGAAGTGCTGGAACACCATGCCCACGTGCGCGCGCAGCTTGGGCAGGTCGGTGCCTTTCGCGCCCACCGACACGCCGTTGACGGTGATCTCGCCGCTCTGGAACGGCTCCAGCGCATTGACGCACTTGATCAGCGTGGACTTGCCCGAGCCCGACGGCCCGCACACCACCACCACCTCGCCCTTGTCCACGGTGGTCGAGCAGTGCCTGAGCACGTTGAAGCTGCCGTACCACTTGTCGACGTTGCGGATTTCGATCATTGCCATTTCGGTAAGCCTCAACGGACGACGGCGAGCCGCGTTTGCAGCCGCTTGACGAGCAGCGACAGCGACAGACAGATCGCGAAGTACACGACCGCGACGAAGAGATACATCTCCACCAGCCGCCCGTCGCGCTGGGCGATCTTGCTGGCCAGCGCGACGAAGTCCGGCAGCGAGATGATGTAGACCAGCGACACGTCCTGGAACAGGATGATCGTCTGCGTCAGCAACACCGGCAGCATGTTGCGGAAAGCCTGCGGCAGCACGATGTGGCCCATCACCTGCCAATAATTGAGCCCCAGCGCATAGCCGGCATTGACCTGCCCGCGCGGGATGCTCTGGATGCCGGCGCGCATGATCTCGCAGCAGTAGCAGGCCTCGAAGAGGATGAAGGTGACCAGCGCCGAGGTGAACGCGCCGACCTTGATCGGTGTGGGCGAGCCGACGATCCAGGCGCCGATGTACGGCACCAGGAAGAAGAACCAGAAGATCACCAGCACCAGCGGGATCGAGCGCAGCAGGTTGACGTAGCCCCCCGCCAGCCAGGCCAGCGGCTTGACCGACGACAGCCGCATCATCGCGAGCGCGGTGCCGAGCACGATGCCGCCCACCATCGACAGCAGCGTCACCTCGACCGTGAACGCCAGCCCCTTGAAGATCAGGATCTCCCAGGTGCGGGCGATGACGTCGAAGTCGAAGTTGCCGAGCATCGCCGCGCCCTATATGCCGCCGCCGACATAGCCCGGCACCGCGACCGCCTTCTCCAGCCGGCGCATCGCGAACACCACGACCACGTTGACCGCCAGATACAGCAGGGTCGCCGCGGTAAACGCCTCGAACACCTGGAAGCTGAACTCCTGCATCGCGCGGGCGCGGGCGGTGAGTTCCATCAAGCCGATGGTCAGCGCCACCGCGGTGTTTTTCAGGATGTTCAGGAACTCCGAGGTCAGCGGCGGCAGGATGATCCGGCCCGCCATCGGCAGCAGCACGTAACGGTAGGTCTGCGGCAGCGTCAGTCCGAGCGCGGTGGCCGCCATGCTCTGTCCGCGCGGCAGCGACTGGATGCCGGCCTTGACCTGCTCGGCCACGCGGGCGGAAGTAAAGAAGGCCAGCGCGACGACCGAAGTCCAGAACGCGGAGTTGGGCAGTTGCTTGACCCAGTCGCCCGCCGCCTTGGGCAGCAACTCCGGCATCACGAAATACCAGAGGAACAACTGCACCAGCAGCGGAACGTTGCGGAACAGTTCCACGTAGGCGTTGCCGAGCCGCACCGCCCAGTTGAGCGGCGTGGTGCGCAGCGTGCCGACCACCGCGCCCAGCAGCAGCGCCAGCACCCAGGCCGACAGGCCGGTGGCCAGCGTCCACTGCAACCCGAGCAGCAGGGTGTGCAGGTAGTTGCCGCTGGCGTCCGGCGCCTGCTCCCAGAAGATGCCCCAGTTCCAGTTGTAGTTCATGGCCGGTGTTGCGGCGTTTGCGCCCCCTCCCCAGCCCTCCCCCGCTTCGCAGGGGAGGGGGTTTTCTCCCCTCGCCCACATCAGCGGGAGAGGGGCCGGGGGTGAGGGAAAAGAGCCAGCGCCTACTTGACCGTATACACCGCCGGATCCGGCGAGTCGGTCGGGTTGGCGACCACGCGCTTCATCGCCGGGCTCATCGGGTTATTCAGGTTCACGCCCTTGGGCGGAATCGGCTGGGTGAACCACTTGTCGTAGATCTTGTTGACCTCGCCGCTCTTGTAGACGGCGATCATCGCGTTGTCGACCACTTTCTTGAAGGCCGGGTCGTCCTTGCGCAGCATGATGCCGTAGGGCTCGACCGAGTACGCCTCGGCGCCGATCACATAGTCGCCCGGCTTGGCCGCGTTGGCCACCAGGCCCGCAAGCAGCACGTCGTCCATAAAGAACGCACTGGCGCGGCCGGTCTCGACCATCAGGAAGGCTTCGGCGTGATCCTTTGCGGCCAGGATGTTCATGCCGAGGTTTTGCGCTGCGTTCATCTCGGTGATCTGCTTGATGTTGGTCGTGCCCGAGGTGGACACGACCGTCTTGCCCTTCAGATCGTTGAGCGTCTTCAGGTTGTCCGCTTTCTTGGAGACGAAGCGGTTGGCCGTCACGTAGTGGGTGATGGTGTAGGCAATCTGCTTTTGCCGCTCGACGTTGTTGGTGGTCGATCCGCACTCCAGATCGATCGTGCCGTTGGCGAGCAGCGGGATGCGCGTGGCGGAAGTCACCGGTTGCAGCACCACCTTGAGGTTGGGCGTCTTCAACTCGGTCTTGATCGCATCGACGATCTTGGCGCACAAGTCCATCGCGTAGCCGACCGGCTGCTGCTGGTCGTTCATGTACGAAAACGGAATCGACGCGTCGCGGTGGCCGAGCGTGATCGTGCCGCTGGCCTTGATCTTGTCGAGCGTGCCCTGCTGCGCCTGCGCGGCGCCGAAGGCGAAGGTGGCGCCGAGGACGAGCGCGCCGATGCTGTTCCAACGTTTCATGCTGAATCTCCCTGAAAGTCGAACGGTGAGACCGAAGTGCGCGTCATTGCACTGCGCCGTGTTCGGTGGGGCGGCACTGTAGGCAAACCCGCAGCGCAACGCGATGCGAAGTATGCATCCGGTTATGCGATTCGCGCATAGTCCTGGCGGTCAGCCCTGCGCCGAGACGTGCCGCCACAGCGCCTCGGCCACCGGCTTGGCCGCACGTTCGCTGCTCGGCCGCTCGCGGTACAGCCGCACTTCCATCGTCAGCGCGGCATGGGCGCCGGCCGGCACCAGAGCACCGGCCTCGACTTCGCGCCGCACGCTGCTCGCCGGCAGAAACGCCAGACCATGCCCGGCCAGCGCCATCACTTTCAGGGCTTCCGCAAGATCGGATTCGTAGCAGCGCCGCAAGCGCAGCGGCGGCCGCGACTCCGCCACCAGCGACTCGGCCAGTTGCCCGAGGTAGGAGCTGCCGGGAAACGCCAGATACGGCAGCGGCTGGGCGGCCGTCCCGGGCAGCGCGTAACGCGGCGCACCCGCGGCGTCCGGCACCGAGTAGAAGCCGATCTGCTCGGTCACCAACCGCAGCATGTCGTAGCGCGCCGGGTCCAGTTGCATCGGCTGGCGCGCGTGGTGGTAGACGATCAGCAGGTCGCATCCGCCCTGCACCAGCCGCAGCACCGCGTCGTGCACGTTGTGCGCCAGTACGCGCATGTTGACCGGACCTGAGCGCGCCTCGATCCCCGACAGCCAGGCCGGTACGTAGGTCAGCGCCAGCGTGTGCGGCACGGCGAGTTCGATCACGTCGCGCGGCGCGCCGGCCTGCCCGCGCAGCAGATTGCCCGTCTCCGCCAGCCGCGCCAGCATCTCCAGCGCCTGCGGGTAAAAGGTCTCACCGGCCGCGGTGAGCTTGGTCGGGTAGGCGCTGCGGTCGATCAGGTCGGCGCCGGCCCAGGCCTCCAGCGCCTGGATGCGGCGCGAAAACGCCGGCTGCGACACGAAGCGCTGCTGCGCGGCGCGCGAGAAGCTGCGCGTCTCCACCAGCGCGACGAAGTCTTCCAACCACTTCGATTCCATCGCGGCAAGTTAACACGCGCTGCGCCGCGCCCAGGCCACGCAGTGCTCGGCCAGCGCTGCGGTCGAGTCGATCAACGGCACCGTGCAGTCCGTGGCGTCGAGTGCCAGCGGCACTTCGGTGCACGCGGCCACCAGCGTCTCGGCGCCGCACTCGACCAGGTGCTCCGCGGCCGCCCGCAGCAGCGGCCGCGCGGCAGCCGCATCGCCCGCCTTGACCGCAGCAATCGCCGCTGCAGTGGCGCCGCGCTGCACCTCGGGCACGGGTGCCAGCCACTGCAAGCCCGCTGCCGCCGCGCGCGCCGGGTAGATGTCGGCGGCCAGGGTGCCGGCGGTGGCGAGCAGGCCGATGCGCCGCGCCCGCGGCGCGCACCGTGCCAACTGCGCCAGCACCGCATCGACGATGTGCAGGCACGGCCGCCGCGCGCTTTGCTCGACCAGGGCATGCCAGTGGTGGGCCGTGTTGCAGGGCATGACGATCGCCTGCGCGCCGCCGACGGCCAGCGCCCGCGCCGCCCGCCGCAGCGCCGGCGCGGGCGAGGCACCGCCGCCTTCGATGGCGCGGCTTCGATCGGGGATTTGCGGCACGCCGTAGATCAGCACCGGCAGATGCTCGGCATCGCCGCGCGCGGGCGTGGCGGCGATCAGCTTGCGATAGAAATCGGCAGTGGCGGCCGGCCCCATGCCGCCCAAAATGCCCAGCGTGCGCATGCGGCCAGAGTAGGCGCGCGCGCCGCGCGCCGTCCAATGCCGTTAGCGCATGCGGCCTTGCTGCCAGCGCATCAGCGTGGTCTTGCCGAACAGGCTTTCGATCAACTCCACCGCCAGCAGCCCGGTGCGGTTGCGTTCGTCCAGCAGCGGGTTGAGCTCGACCACGTCGAGCGAGGCCAGGCGCCCGGTCTCGGCGATCATTTCCATGCACAGGTGCGCTTCGCGGTAGGTGGGGCCGCCGGGCACGGTGGTGCCGACACCCGGCGCCAGCTCGGGATCGAGAAAGTCCACGTCGAAGCTCACGTGCAGATGGGTGTCGGCGTCCACGCCGTCGAGCGCCGCTCGCATCACCTGCGGCACGCCGATCTCGTCGATGTAGCGCATGTCGTAGACCTCCAGCCCCTGCGCGTGGACGAAGCGGCGCTCGCCTTCATCGACGCTGCGCACGCCGATCTGGCGCACGCAACGGGCGTCGACGGCCGGCACCACACCCGCCAGCCCGACGAGTTCGGCCGGGCCCTGCCCGCACAGGCAGGCCACCGGCATGCCGTGCAGGTTGCCGCTGGGCGTCAGTTCGCTGGTGTTGAAGTCGGCATGCGCGTCGAACCACAGCACGCGCAGCTTGCGCCCCGCGGCGCGCGCGTGTGCGGCGGCGGCGGCGATCGACCCCATCGCCAGACAGTGGTCGCCCCCCAGCAGGATCGGCAAATGCCCGGCGGCGAGTTCGGCGCTTACTGCGCCGAACACCGCCTGGTTCCACGCCACCACCTCCGGCAAGTGCCGGTAACCGCCGACCGCCGGCTGCCAGGGGTTGGGCGGACCGTGCAGGTCGCCCCGGTCGTGCACGGCAACGCCGTGGCGTTCGAGCGCGGCGGCCAGCCCGGCGATGCGCAGTGCGTCCGGCGCCAGCCGCGCGCCAAGAACGGAGGCGCCGACATCGGTGGGTGCGCCGATCAAGGCAACGGACGGGATCATCGGCCTGCTCCTTCGGTAATGGTCGTCGCCGCAGGCGACTCGGAGGCCTGAATCTGCCACATCCGCGCGTACTCGCCGCCGGCGGCGAGCAACTCGGCGTGTGTACCGCGCTCGACGATGCGGCCGTTGGCCATCACCAGGATCTGGTCGGCCTGCACGATGGTCGATAGGCGATGCGCAATGACGAGCGTGGTGCGCCCGCGGGCGATGCGCTCCAGCTCGCCCTGGATGATCCGCTCGGTGCGCGAGTCCAGCGCCGAGGTCGCCTCGTCGAACACCAGAATCGCCGGGTTTTTCAGCAGCGTGCGGGCGATAGCCACGCGCTGCTTTTCGCCGCCGGAGAGCTTCAGCCCGCGCTCGCCGACCGTGGTCGCGTAGCCGTCGGGCAGCCGCTCGATGAAGTCGTGGATATGCGCGGCGCGCGCGGCGGCCACCACCTCGTCGCGGCTGGCGCCGAAGCGGCCGTAGGCGATGTTGTATTCGATGCTGTCGTTGAAGAGCACCGTGTCCTGCGGCACGATGCCGAGCGCTGCGCGCAGGCTGGCCTGCGTCACCGCGCGGATGTCCTGCCCGTCCACCAGCACGCGGCCGGCGCCCGCCTCGTAGAAGCGGAACAGCAGCCGCGCCAGCGAGCTCTTGCCGCTGCCGGTGGCCCCGACTACCGCGGTGGTGGTGCCCGCTGCGATGGTGAAGTCCACGCCAAAGAGCACCTGCCGGCGCGGGTCGTAGGCAAAGTCCACCCGCTCGAAGCGCACCTCGCCGCCGCGCAAGGCCAGCGCCGGCGCGCCGGGCGCATCGGCAATCTCGCGGTTGCGTTCAAGCAGCGAGAACATCCGTTCCACGTCGGCCAGTGCCTGCTTGATCTCCCGGTAGATCACGCCGAGGAAGTTGAGCGGGATGTAGAGCTGGATCAGAAAGGCGTTGACCAGCACCAGGTCGCCGAGCGTCATCGTGCCGTTGGCCACGCCGAGCGCGGCGCGCCACAGCACGAGGGTCGCCGCCACCGCGATCGTTAGTTGCTGGCCGGTATTGAGCAGTGCCAACGACTGTTGCGACAGCAGCGCCATTTTCTGTTGCGCGACCAGCGTGTCGTCGTAGCGGCGGGTTTCGAACTCCTCGTTGCCGAAGTACTTGACGGTCTCGAAGTTCAGCAGCGAATCCACCGCGCGCGAGCTGGCCTTGGCGTCCAGCTCGTTGACCTGCCGCCGGTACTTGACGCGCCAGTTGGTGACCGCCACCGTGAAGCCGATGTAGACGACGAGGCTCGCGCCGACGATCAGCACAAAGGCCGGCTCGTAGTTGAACGCCAGGTAGCCGATCACCAGGGCCAGCTCCAGCAGCGTGGGCAGGATCGAGTACAGCGTGAAGCTCACCAGCGAGGTGATGCCGCGCACGCCGTGGTCGATCTCGCGCGCGACCGCGCCGGTGCGCCGCTCCAGGTGGAAGCGCAGCGACAGCGCATGCAGATGGCGGAACACCCGCAAGGCAATGGTGCGCACCGCATTGAGCGTGACCCGCGCGAACAGCACTTCGCGCAGTTCCGTGAACAGCGAGTTCGCCAGCCGCAGCGCGCCGTAAGCGGCGATCAGTGCCACCGGGACCGCGGCCAGCGCCGCGGCCGGCTGGCGGGTGACGGCGTCCATCGCATCGACGATGTGCTTCAACACCACCGGCACGCCGACGGTCGCGAACTTGGCCGCCGCCAGGCAGGCGAGCGCCAGCAACACGCGCGCCTTGTGCTGCCACAGGTAGGGCAGCAGCGTGGCGATGGTCTGCCAGTCGTTGCGGTGCGTGCCCGGCGGCAGCCGCGGCTCGGCCCCGACCGGGGGCAGGTGGCGCATAAAGGGTATCTTCGCTGTGAACGCCGCGCAGCGTACTGGAGTGCAGTAAGCCGCTCTCCCCCCGGGAGAGGGGTTGGGGTGAGGGAAGACCGCCACCCACGGAGCGCGGCTCGGCGGTAAAACGGGGCTTACATGTCTTTTGCCAACCAAACCATCGTCATCACCGGCGCCAGCGACGGCATCGGCGCCGAACTCGCGCGCCAACTCGCGACCGAGCGCCCCAAGCTCGTCCTCGCCGGCCGCGGTCGCGAGGCGTTGGAGCAAGTCGCTGCCGACTGCATCGCGCGCGGCGCGCAGGCCATCGCGGTGCCGACCAACGTGGCCGTCGAAGACGACTGCCGCCGCCTGATCGACGCCGCGGTCGAGCAGTACGGCGGCATCGACGTGCTGGTCAACAACGCCGGCGTCTCGATGCACGCGGAGTTCGAGTCGATCGAAGACTTCTCCACCTTCGAGCGGGCTGTGGCGGATCAACTGCCTCGGCACCATCGCCCGCATGCGTTTTGCGTGGCCGCACTTCAAAGCCAGCCGCGGCCTCGTGGTCGGCGTGTCTTCGCTCGCCGGCAAGACCGGCGTGCCCGGTCGCACGACCTATTGCGCGAGCAAGTTTGCGCAGACGAGTTTTCTGGAGGCGCTGCGCATCGAGGCCGAGCCCCTCGGCATCGCCGTGCTGGCGGTCTGCCCCGGGATCGTCGCCACCGAAATCCGCCGCCGCGGACCGAACGCGCAAGGCCAGCCCGCCGGCGTCAGCGGCCTCGAAGAGCGCGGCGCGATGCCGGTCGATGAGTGCGCGAGGCAGATCGCCGCCGCGATGCGCGCGCGCCAGCGCGAATTCGTGACGACCACCAAGGGCAAGATCGGCTTATGGCTGAAGCTGATCGCGCCGCGGCTCGTGGACAACATGGCGCGGGCGGCGCCGGCAAAGACGACGGGCAACACTCCGCGGTAAGGACCATCGTCGTTCGGCCGTCGGACGGCGTCGGCGCCGGCTGCGCCAATAACCGGGCCGGCGACTCTGGTGCGCCACCGCGAGCACGCGAATCGCGCTCAGCTTGACCCGGTAGACGACCGTGTACGGAAGACGCGCCAACCGAAAGGCCCTGCGCCCCGCGACTGTCGGCGCGCCCAGTGCCGGGTGCAGCCCCAACAGTCGAATAGCCGCGTCAAGCTCGGCGAGAAATTCGTCGGCCAGTTGCGTGCCGCCCTGCTCCGCGTGCCAAGCGACCGTTTCGAGCACCTCGGCGCTTGCCGCCGGGTGGTGCGAAAGGATCATCCAGCGCGCGCGGCCGCGAACAAGGCCCGCGCATCGGCCATTACGCGCTCGTGAGAAGTCCAGTCCACCTGCCCGCTGTCCGCCTCGGCAGCGCGGCGCTCGATCTCGGCTTCCCACGCGGCTGCCACGTCGGTGCGGTCGGCATGGGGATCGCCATTCAGGTCGCGCAGCAATTCATCCACCAGACGCGCGCGCTCGCGCGCCGGCAGGCGCTTTGCCTCGGCCATGATTTCTTCAAGCGCGATGGTCATGATGCGCTCCGCATGCAATGAACGGAAACATCGTAGCAGCGGCGCGTGACGCCCAAAGGAAGCGCGCGATCTCGCGCGTTCGACAAATCGTGACCTTCGATTCCAGTTCATCGGAATGCCCGTCCTGCGCATCCATATCCGGCTGCAACATGCATGAGGCCGCAGCGTGTCGCTGCGGAAAACGGCCTGCCGACCGCCAACACGGTGGTGGACGGGCAGAGGCTTCCATGAGGCCGCAGCGTGTCGCTGCGGAAAACGTCGGCCAGGGCGAAGAGAATCTGCTCCTGCTGGCGGCTTCCATGAGGCCGCAGCGTGTCGCTGCGGAAAACCTGCTGGTGTCCGGCAGCGCCGGACGGGTGATCCCCAAGCTTCCATGAGGCCGCAGCGTGTCGCTGCGGAAAACCCGCGGCGACCCTGTGGCGCTGTGGCCCATGTCCTCCGCTTCCATGAGGCCGCAGCGTGTCGCTGCGGAAAACGTAGAGAAAAATCCCTCCGCC
>JAJTHJ010000146.1 GCA_021298875.1 Burkholderiales bacterium
CGCGACGCGGCGTCGCCGCTGAAGACGCCGGTCGGGATTGCCCGGCCCAGACGCTCGAGCGAACTCATCAGGCTGCTCGCGCCGGCCAGGTAATGCCAAGCGGCGCCCGCCGCCAGTTGCGGGATCGAGCGCACGCGCCGCCAGTACTCGCGCAGCGCCGGTTGCAGCAGGATCGAGGGGTCGAAGCTTTCGTCGCGCGTGCGTCCTTCGATGAACAGGCGCGACATCTGGTGCGGCGTGTAGCCGTTGGCCAGCCCCGCCGCGACGAAGGCGCCGGCGCTGACGCCGACGTAGACCTCGGCGTCGTTGAAGTCCAGCCCGCGCAGCGACTCCGTCAGCGCGGCGAGCGCGCCGATTTCGTAGATCGCGCCCAACGGCCCGCCGCCGGCCAGGGCGAGGCCGATGCGGGGAGGGCGCTTCTTACGCTGAGTGGCAAGCGCCATGCGTTGATGTGTTTGCGCTTCGGGCGAGCGGTCTTCCCTCACCCCCGGCCCCTCTCCCGGGGGGAGAGGGGAGAAACCAACCTTTCCCACCGGGAGAGGGTGGCGCGAAGCGCCGGGTGAGGGAGGAACGCAGCCTATCGGCCGTGCACCGCAGAGCGGTTAGCCGCGCAACTACGCCGCCTTCCGCGCCCGCACCACCCGCTTGGCCACCGGCTTCTTCTTGGCGCCGGACAGCTTGTTCACGCTTGCGGTCAGTTCTTCGACACGCGCGGTCAGCGCTGCGATTTCCTTGTTGGTGGGCACGCCCAAGCGGGTCAGCGCGCGCTCGACGCGCTGCTCGAACACGGCTTCCAGCTTGTCCCAGGTGCCATTGGCCTGCTTCTGGATGTCGTCGGCCGCCTTGGCCACGCGGCTGGTGACTTCGTCGACCTTGTCTTCGGTCATGCGCATCGTGCGCTTCTGGATGGAGTTGCCCTCCTTGACCAGCAGGTTGAAGACCTTGCCGCCTTCTTCCTGCGCCTTTGCAAATGCGCCCAGCCCGGCGAGCCAGATCTGCTGCGCAGAGTCCTTGACCGCGGCCGCCAGTTGGCTGTCCTTGGTGCCGTGCTCGGTCATTGCCTTGAGTTTCCTGACCATGATCTTTCCGTTTGCGGGGAGTGGATGACGACCGCACCAGTCTAGGCAGCGACGCTAGAGGCCGCCAACTAAAGGCCATAGAATGAACCTTCGACTCTCTAAACACATCCGCATAGGAGGAGACACCCCATGGAGTACTTCGTCACCGGCGCGTCGGGTTTTATCGGCAAGCGCCTCGTCAAGAAACTGCTAGCGCGGCGCGGCGCCGTGGTGCACTTCATGATCCGCGAGTCGAGCAAAGACAAGGTGCCCGAACTGCTCGACAGCTGGGGCGTGACGGACAAGCGCGCGGTGCCGGTGTACGGCGACCTCGCCAAGCCGCTGCTGGGCCTGACCAAGACGCAGATCAAGGCGCTGGCCGGCAAGGTCGATCACTTCTACCACCTGGCCGCCGTCTACGACCTGAAGGCCGATGCGGAGAGCCAGATCGTCGCCAACATCGACGGCACGCGCAACGCGGTGGCACTCGCCAGCGAGATCCGCGCCGGCATCTTCCAGCACGTGTCGTCGATTGCCGCCGCCGGCATGTACGAAGGCGTGTTTCGCGAAGACATGTTCGACGAAGCCGAAGGGCTGGATCACCCGTACTTCGCCACCAAGCACGACTCGGAGAAGATCGTCCGCAAGGAGTTCAAGGGCGCGTGGCGGGTGTACCGGCCTGGCCTTGTGGTCGGCGACAGCAAGACGGGCGAGATGGACAAGATCGACGGCCCGTACTACTTCTTCAAGCTGATCCAGCGGATGCGCGCGATGCTGCCGCCGTGGATGCCGGCCGTGGGCATCGAAGGCGGGCGCATCAACATCGTGCCGGTGGACTTCGTGGTCGATGCGATCGACCACATCGCGCATGCCAAGGAAGGCAACGGCAAAGCCTTCCACCTCGTCGATCCGACGCCCTACCGCGTCGGCGACATCCTCAACATCTTTGCCAAGGCGGCGCACGCGCCGCAGTTTTCGCTGCGTGTGAACGCGGCGCTGCTGGGCTTCATCCCCAACAGCGTCAAGAAAGGCATGTTGGCCTTGACACCCGTGCGCCGCATCCGCAACGCGGTGATGAAGGACCTCAGGCTGCCCGACGACATCATCACCTTCGTCAACTATCCGACCCGCTTCGACTGCCGCGAGACCACCGCCGCGCTCAAGGGCACGCGCATCGAATGCCCGCGGCTGGAGGACTACGCCTACCGGCTGTGGGACTACTGGGAGCGCCACCTCGACCCGGACTTGTTCATCGACCGCACGCTCGCCGGCCGGGTGCGCGGCAAGGTGGTGCTGGTGACGGGCGGCTCCTCGGGCATCGGGCTGGCGGCGGCGCACAAGATTGCGCAGGCGGGAGCGATCACCGTGATCGTCGGCCGCGAGCAGGAGAAACTCGACGCGGCGAAGAAGGCGATCGAAGACGCGCTGGGCGACAACGCCAACGGCGGCACGGTGGTCACCTTCTCGGCCGACCTCGCCAGCGTGGAAAGCTGCGACCAACTGGTCGCCTGGCTGGTGGAGACCTACGGCGGCGTGGACGTGCTCGTCAACAACGCGGGCCGCTCGATCCGCCGCGGCATCGAATCCAGTTACGACCGCTTCCACGACTTCGAGCGGACGATGCAGCTCAATTACTTCGGCTGCCTGCGCGTCACCATGGGCTTGCTGCCGCACATGAGCAACAAGCGCAAGGGGCATGTGGTCAACATCTCGTCCATTGGCGTGCTGACCAACGCGCCGCGCTTCTCCGCCTACGTGGCGAGCAAGGCGGCGCTCGATGCCTGGACGCGCTGCGCGGCGAGCGAGTACATCGATCTGGGCGTGACCTTCACCACGATCAACATGCCGCTGGTGCGCACGCCGATGATCGCCCCGACCAAGCTGTACCAGAACGTGCCCACGCTGGCGCCCGACGAGGCGGCCGATCTGATCGTGCAGGCGATCGTCTACAAGCCGGTGCGCATCGCCACGCGGCTCGGCGTCTTTGGCCAGGTGCTGCACGCGGTGGCGCCGCGGATTGCGCAGATCGCGATGAACACCACGTTCCGCATGTTCCCAGACTCGGATGCTGCCAAGGGCACCAGGGTGGGCGACAAACCCAAGGCCACGCCGGATCAGATCGCGATGGCGAATCTGATGCGGGGGATTCACTTCTGATGGCCAACCCTCGCCCGCATCAGCGGGAGAGGGTGGCGCCGCAGGCGCCGGGTGAGGGTGGTTTGGTGCGCGGCCCGCTACGGCCGTTGCGGCCTGTTGGGCGCAACGTACCGCGCAATCAACTCCCACGCCCGAGGATCGGCAAGCAGCGCGAGGTGGCCGACGCCGTCGATCACCTCGTGCCGCGCTCCCGGCAACAACGGGCTCGACCGCGGCACGATCAGATTGTCGTCGCGGGTGGCAATGCAGACGAAGCGCGCGCGCAGCGCCTCGTCTTCGCCGGCTGCCAGTTCGCGCAGCCAAGCCGAGCGATACGCCATCTGCCGCGCGTTGCGGCCGATGCCGATCCGCCCGACCACCGTCCCCGCATGCGGCGTGGCAAGCGTGACCACCCGCGCCACGCTGCCGCTGCCGTACCGGCGCAGATACGCACGCGCCGCCACCCCGCCCATGCTGTGGCACACCAGCACGACCTGCGCCGCGCCGCTGCCGGTACGCAACCGGCCCACTGCCGCGTCGATCACCGCCGCGTAGTCGTCGATGGAGGCGAACACCGGCTCCAGATTGACGGTCGCCACGTTGCAGCCGTTCAACGCGCCGCTTGCCAGCAGCGGCTGCCACACGGCGCGGTTGCACACGTAGCCGTGGATCAGCAGCACGTCGGGCCGCTCGGCGTCGCGCACCAGCGGCGGCTCGGCAAAGCCCGCGCGCCACGGCTGGCGCCAGCCGAAGACCACCGCGGAGTCCAGCATCTCCACCCACCACACGCGCAACAGCGCGCGCAAGGGGCGCGCGGGCGAAGGCGGATCGACCGTCGCGCCCACCACCATCTCGATGGCCAGCACCAGCCCGGTGGCCGGCACCGGCGCCACCGCGCCGAGCAGCCAGGGCAGCCACCACGGCGCCGAGTCCGGCAGCAGCGCCCACGCGAGCAGCGTGCCGGTGCCGACCAGCACCAGCAGCCACGGGCGCACGTGGGCCGCGAGGCTCATGCAAACCCCACCGTGTGCCAGTAGCGCTCGGTCAGCGGGTTGCGCCGGTAGCCGAGCACCCAGGGCTGCGCCAGATCCAGATACACGCGGTGCAGCTTCAGCAGATACGGCATCTGTGCGGCCATCAGCCGGGCGGCGTCGCGCAGCACCGCCTGCCGCTGCGGGCCGTCCGGCAGGCGCTTCTGTTCCTCGAACAGGCGGTTGAACGCCGGCAGGTCGAAGCGCGCGTCATTGAGCGTCTCGCGGTTCGGCCCGTAGGCCATACCGAAGACGAGCTCGCTGTCGGGCGAACCCATCTGCCACGAGTAGCCCCACATCATCAGTTGCCCGGCGAGCGACATCCGCAGCAACTCCGGCCACTGCGCGATGCGGAAGTCGATTTTCAGACCGACCGCGGCCATCGACTTGCGCCAGATTTCGTTTTGCAGCCGCTCGCGTTGCGTCGCGCCCGAGGCCAGCTCCAGCGCCAGCGGCTGACCGTCGGGTGTTTCGCGCCAGCCGTCGCCGTCGCGGTCGAGGTAGCCAAAGGTGTCGAGCAGCGCGCTGGCGCGCGCCGGGTCGTGCCGGGTGGAGAGCGTCGCCCACGCCGGGTCGTGGCCGAAGGTGCCGGGCACGAAGGCCGACTGCGCCGGCAGCGCCTGGTCGCTGAACACGGCGCGGGCCAGCTCGCCATTGTCGAAGGCGAGCGCCACCGCGCGCCGCAGCGCGACCTTCTCCGGCGTGTACCCGCCCACCAGCGGATGCTCCATGTTGAAGTAGTCGAGCACCACGTCCACCATCGGCGTGAAGCGCGCCTTGACGCCACGCCGCGTGAGGTGCGGCGCCGGTTGCATCCGCGGCGCGGCGATGCGTACCAGATCGACCGGCACCGGATCAATGATGTCCAGATCGCCTTGAAGAAACGCCAGCCAGCGCGGCTGCGATTCCTCGATCACCGCGATCTCCACGCGCTCGGCGAGCGGCAGCCGGCGCCCGCGCAGTTGCGCCAGTTCCGGCGCCAGCTCCGGCGCGTCGGCCGCCGCCGCGTAGTCGAAGCGGCGCTCGCGGTAGTTCGGGTTGTGCGCCAGCACGATGCGCGCCGAGCGCGTCCACGATTCCAGTCGGTACGGGCCGGTGCCGACCGGGTGCGCCATGATCGCCTCGCCGTAGGCTTCCACCACCTCGCGCGCCACCGCGCAGAAGGTCGTGTCTACCAGGTTGTACGCGAAGCGCGGGTTGGGCTCGGCCAGCCGGAACTGGAAGGTGTAGCGGTCCAGCGTGCGCAAGCCTTCGACCTCGCGGTCGTAGTCGAAGCGCCCGCCGGCCAGCGCCTGCGCACGCAGCTCCGACAGGCCGAGCGGGCGGTTGTTTTCGAGCTGGAACAGCATCGGGCTCTTCCAGCGCGGGTCGTAGATGCGCTTGAGCGAGTAGACGTAGTCGGCCGCCACCAGCTCGCGCGGCTTGCCGCCAAAGGCCGGGTCGTCGGCAAACAGGATGCCCGGTTGGACGCGGCAGGTGATCGTACGGTAGTCGGCGGAGACTTCCGGCAGCGCCGCGAGCGTGTTGGGCCGCAAGGTCCACGGGCGCGCATGCAGGTCGTACTCCAGC
>JAJTHJ010000048.1 GCA_021298875.1 Burkholderiales bacterium
CCGCCTGCGCCAGCTGCCACATGCCGCACGCGGTAGCGGGCAAGAAGATGGTCGCCGCCAAGGACAGTTGCGCCAGCTGCCACAAGAACGAGAAGTTCGATCTCGGGCAGTTAATGCCGGGAGTGGCACAGACCGCGCAGAACCTGTTCGTGCAGGCACACACCTTCAACCCGAAGCAGGCGCGCAAGGGCGGGCCGGTGGTGCCGGCCGGCGCGCCTGAGCCAGCGTACGTGGGCGGGAAGTAGTAGGGAGGACGGTGCGGGCGCAACCCGCGCCAGCCAACAAAAAAGCCGGCGATGCCGGCTTTTTTATTGGCTTGAAGCACTGCGGCCTAGTTCATCATCCACGCCACGATCTTCTTCAAATCGTCGTCGCTGGCCTTGACGCGCTTGTGCGCGTCGTCGGCCTTGACAGCGGCGACCACCGCGTCGACCGACTTGCCCTTGGTGTCGACTTTGATCTGCGCGATCGACGGGCCCTTTTTCTTCTCGGTCGGGTGATGGCAGGTCGTGCACTTTTGTTCCTTGGCCAGCTCTTCGGACGCGGCGGCGGTGCCGGCGAGCAGGAGGCCGGCGGCGGTGACGGTGGCAAGCAGAAGCGACTTCATGGTTCCTCCAGAGGACGTTGGGAGCAAACAGACGCGTGCGCTGGGGCAACGCGGGTCGGCAGACTAGCAGAAGCCCTGCCGGCGCGACGCTTAACGCACGAATCCAAAGATCGGTGCACCGCGGCCGTTCAGCCGCGGATCAACCCGATAAAAATCAGCACGATCGACAGCAGCCCGAGCACCAACCCGGTACCGCCGACCACGTAGGCCAGCAGCGCCGCACCGGCGCTCGGCGGCTTGGCTTCCATCGACTTGAGCGTGCCGGCGCGGATCGCGCGCTCGTACTCCAGCGGCCGCTCGTCTTTCAGTTCATGCTCGGGCAGCACGCCGGTGAACACCACCGGGTCCATTGGGAACTTCTCCGGCCGCAGATGCCCGTTGAAGAAGTGGATGGTGAAGATGAAGCCGATCGCCAGCAGCGCCTCGTGGCCATGCACGATGGTGGCGACGTTGAACACCCAACCCGGCAGGAACCTGCCCCAGAACTCCGGGAACCACAGCAGCAATCCGGAGCCGCCGATGATGAACATCCCCCAGAAGACCGCCATGTAGTCGAACTTCTCCCAGTAGGTGTAGCGGTCGAACTGCGGCCGCTCGCCCTTGCCGAGAAAGAACTTGACGTGCTGCACCATGTCGCGGATGTCCTTGCCCTGCGGCACCATCGAGTTGGGCCCCCACAGCACGGTCAGGAAGCTGCCGCTGGTGGCCCCGCGGATCACGATCTCCAGAACGTGCAGCAGAAACACCACGCCCATGGTGCCGGCGCTGATGCGGTGGATCAGCGCGGCGCCCTCGAAGCCGCCGAAAAAGGCCACCAGCCCGCGCGCCCAGCCGGTATAGGGAAAGAGCAGCGGCAGGCCGGTCAGCGTGCAGCCGATAAAGGTGAACATCAGCACCGCGTGCATCAGCCGCTGGTACGGCTGGAAGCGACGGTAGTAGCGCCCGCTGTGGGCGTGCGCGGCGGCGCCGGCGGGAACGGTGACGGAACTCATCTGCGACTCCTCCTACTGTCCGCCGCGCCGGCGGGCGGCGGCGTCCTTGATCGACCGATAGGCCCACAGCAGCGTGTGGGCGCCGAAGAACAGGAACACGCCTGCCAGCAGGATGTTCATGAACAGCGTGGCGTAATAAACGATCGGGCTGCGTTCCTTGTTGTGGGGCTCGGGATGCGGATCCCAGCTGGCAAAGCGCGCCGTGGCTTCCTGGTGGCACTTGCGGCAGGTTTGCAGGCGGTTTTCCGGCGCGATCGGCGAGTTGGGATTGGACGCCGGCAGGATGTCGTGCGCACCGTGGCAAGAGGCGCAGGTCGCCGCGGCGTACCCGAGCTGTGTGACCTTGCCGTGATAGGAGAGCTTGAAGCTCTGCATATACTCCTGGTGACAGTCGCCGCACTGTCCGGCGACGGCCACCTGCCAGTCGTTTTCGCCGGCACTGCGGTTGTCGTGCGCGGCGTGGCAAGAGACGCAGGTGGGCGCGTTCTTGTCGCCCTGCTGGTGCAGCTTGCCATGCACGCCGTGGCCGAAAACGATCTTCGCCCGTTGGTGGCAGTTGCCGCAGGTGTCGGTGACGTTGGCGCTCGAGACGCGGCTCTTGGGGTTGTCCGGCGCGAGGATCCCGTGTGCACCGTGGCAGGACACGCAGTTGGGCGCTCGCCCGCTGCCTTCGGCGATCGCTTTGCCGTGCATGCCACGCTCGAATTTGGCCAGCACATTGCCGCCGGGCATGCCGCCGGCGCCGGCCTTGGCGGTGTCGCCGTGGCAGGTGCCGCAGGTCTTGTCGACATTCTTGCTCGCAGTGGCCGACTCCGGATTGGACGCGGGCAGCGCGTAGTGCACCGGGCCGTGGCAGCTCTGGCAGTCCACCGCGTTCTTGCCGTCCTTGGCGGCCTTGGCATGGATGCTGTCGTGGAACTCGCTCGTCGAGTCGTCGTGGCAGGACGCGCAGTCCACCGGCTTCAGTTTTTCGGGATGCGGGTCGCCCTTGGCGTCGGTGTGGCAGTCGATGCAGTTGGCCGCGCCGTCGCCGTGGGCCGACGCGGCGAACTTTTTCTCATCCAGGCCGATGACCTTGCCGGCCTTGTTCTTCTCTTTGGGGTCGTCGTGGCAGGCGAGGCAGTCGTCGTTGGTGACCCCCTCCGCCTTGGCGGTGGATTTGGCTTCGGTCTTGGCCGCGAGCACGGCGGCGGGTGCCGCCAACAGGCAGGCCGCGAGCAGCCCGCTTAACAGGGTGGGGATAGGCCGCATGAGCGCATCCGTCTTTGGGTGGTGGGCTGCGCGGCACCAGCAGCGCACGCCCGAAAGGCGCGATCTGCCGCAACGCGCGGGCGCATCGTTGCACGCGAGCCGGCTACTCCCTTTGACATAGATCACCGCGCACGCGAGGCGTTGCACGGTTACCATCGACCCAATGATCGGGCGCAAGTCCGGCTGCGTCGTACCGCCCAACAAGCGCTGCCCGATGAGGACTTCGATGAACACGCTCCGTTGGACCGCAGCGCTGCTCGCCGCCGCTGCTCTGCCGGCCCTGGCCCAGGTCGCCGTGGCCGACGCCTGGGTGCGCGGCACAGTGCCCGGACAACTGGCCACCGGCGCCTTCATGACGCTGACCGCGAAGCGCGGCGCGCGGTTGGTCGAGGCAGCCTCGCCAGTGGCCGGCGTGGTCGAAATCCACGAGATGGCGATGGACGGCAACGTGATGCGGATGCGTGCCCTGCCCGCACTCGACCTGCCTGCCGGCCGCCCGGTGGAACTGAAGCCGGGCGGCTATCACGTGATGCTGATGGACCTGAGGCGCGCGCTGAGGGACGGCGAAGTCGTGCCGCTGACGCTGACGGTCGAGTCCGCGGGCAGGCGCGAGACGGTCGAGGTCAAGGCGGTCGTGCGCGCCCCCACGGCGCGCGAGGGCACGATGAAGAAGGCGGCACCGTAGCCGCCGGCGGATCGCCCGCCGTCGCCGTGACAACGCGCACACAACGCGGCAACGCGTCGCCGTCTGTTAACGGCGCCCGCTACCGCAACGATCGGTTACAGCGCCCGGGCGCCGCCGCGCCTACAGTGCGTCCATCGTCAACGCGCACTCGAAAGGACGCAACGATGAAACACCACACCGCTTTGCTTGCCTCCATGCTCGCCACCGGTCTGATCGCCGGTACCGCCGCCGCGCAGCCGCCGGCGGGCGGCGCGCCGTGCGCGGGACCCGGCATGGGCTACGGCCATGGCGCCGGGATGCACCACGGCCCGGGCCAAGGCATGATGGACCCGCAACAGCAGGCCGCGCGCCTGGCAGCGCTCAAAGAGGCCCTAAAGCTCCAGCCCGCGCAGATGGACGCCTGGAACGGTTTCGAGGCCCGCGTCGTCGCCCAGCGCGACGCCCGCAGCAAACAGTTCGAACAGATGCGGAAGCTGCGCGACAACCCCGATGCGCTGGCCGACTTTCGGGTGGCCATGCTGCAAGAGCGCGCCCAAGGCGCCGCCGAAGTCAACGCCGCGCGCAAGACGCTGGTGGCGACCCTGACGCCGGAGCAGAAGACGACCTTCGACAACTTCCGCCGCGGGCCGATGGGGCCGGGCGGCCCCGGCGGGCCGGGGCATCGGCACGGCCACGGGCCGGGCGCGCAGAGCTGACGCCACCCTCCCCTGCTCCAGGCGCAACGGGCGCCTTGCGGCGCCCGTTGCCTTTGGCGCACGTGCGTGTCAGTACGACGTCGTGTTGGCGCCGCCAGCGCCCACGGCGATGAAGCCGTAGCCGTCCTGCGTCAGCGCCGAAAGACCCGTCGTCCCCGACGACACCGGCCCGAGCCAGTCCAGACCCAAAAGGCTGCGATAGACGCTGCCGTCGGCAGTTACCACCGCGAAGGTCGTCGTATAGGCGATTGCGCGCGGGGCGACGCCATCGGCCACTTTGCGCACGCTCCAGTTGACGCCGCCGTCGGTACTGACCAGAGTGGCGCCGCTATCGCCAATGGCGACGAAGGTGTTGATGCCGCTGCGGTTGCCGTACACGACGCCGACCAGATTACCGACCCCGTCGAAGCGCTGTGCGATCCAGTCGTTGGTATTGGTGCTGGCGACGACAGTGCCGCCGTCGCCGACCGCGATGTAGCGGCCGTTGCCCAAGGCGAGCGCACGCAGGTTGGCCGTGGTGTTCGAAGTCTTGGCGAACCAGGTCACTCCATCGCTACTCGTTTGGATCGTGCCGCCGTCGCCGACGGCAAAGAACGGATTCAGGTAGGCCACTGCCCGCAGCGTCGGCTTGGCCGCATCGAACGCCGCGCCGGCGGTCCAGGTGCCGCCGTTGCTGCTGGTCAGGGTGGCGGAGCCGGCACCGACGGCGACGAACAGCAGCCCCGGCGCGCTCGTGTTGTTCAGGCTCGCCGTGCGCCCCGCCACGCCAAACAAGTCGGCGGTGAACCCAGCTGGCACACTGCCCGCGGCCCACGCGCCGGGCTTGGCGCCGGTGGTGCTGAACACCTTTGCGCGCGGTCCGACGACGACGAAGGTGCCGGTCGGCGCCTGGTTTGCCAGGCAGGTTGTCAGCGGAGAAAAGCCCACCGCGGCGAAATCCGCCCCCAGCGCGGCGGCCGCGGTCCAGTTCTCACCGGCGCTGCGCGGCACGGCATTGACCAGCGGCGATCCAGGCCCGCCCCCGGCATCGCCGGTACGCGCGTTGAGCGTGAAGTAGTAGCGCGTGAGATTGGACAGGCCGCAGACATAGTTGGGCATGGTCGCGTTGACGATTGCGCGGCCATCGAGAAAGTTGAGCCAGTTGGTCGTGGTCAGCGTGGAATTCGACGCACTGAACAACCAATAAGTCGTGCCGCCGACCGCATTCCACTTGACGACTACGCGGCCGTCTTCGGCCTCGGCAACGACGTCGGTCGGTGGACTTTCAGAGCCGCCGCTGCCGCTGCAGGCGGCCAACAACACGGCACAGCAGAGCGGCAGCAGCCGCAGCGAGGCGAACTTCACGATCGGGGCTTTCACAGGCAGGATCAGCCGGCAGTCTACCGCTGCGGCTTCAAGTGGGCGTGCGCCCGCCCATCGCCGTGGCGGTGGGTGGCGGCCAGATCGACCATCACGAGGTTCAGCGCGCCATGCCGCACGCCGCGCTCTGCGGCGATGGCGTCGGCAAAGGCGCGCACCGCGCGCGCCGGGCCTTGCAGGATCACGGTCTCGATGCAGTGCTCGTGATCCAGGTGCGCGTGCGTGGTGGAGATCACCAGATCGTGCTGCGCGTGCTGGATCGCCATCAGCCGCTCGGCAAGTTCGCGTTCGTGGTGGTTGTAGACGTAGGACAGATTGGCGACGCAATGGCCGGCGAGGTCGCGCGACTCGCGCAGCTTGTCCAGATGCGTGCGCAACAGGTCGCGTACCGCCTCGGAGCGGTTGTGGTAGCCGCGTGCGGCGATCAACTGGTCGAATTCCTGGGCGAGCGCATCGTCTAGAGAGATGGTGAAGCGTTCCATTTCGGTGATCCGTGATCGGCGATCGGTGATCCGTTGGCGCTAGCCGCGGTGGCGGGCCAGATGCCGCGGCGTCCAGGAGTGCGGGGTCTTGCGGACGAAGTATGAGCGCGCCACGTGGTAGCTCGAATCGAAGCCGTAGAAGTTGCGGCGCATCCGGGCAAGTTCTTCGGCGCGGTACTGCGCGAGCGGCTTGGCGGCTTCGTCGGCGGCGCGCTGCGCCTGCTTGGCGGCGATGCGCCCGGCCAGATCGGGCGCCTGCGCCAGCGCCAGCGCGCGGTCGAGCACCGCCGGCATGAAGGCCGCGCGGTCGGCGGGTAGTACCTCGTCCACCAACCCAAGCTCATTTGCCTGCCGCGCGTCGATGGGCAGCCGCTGCTCCAATACCGCGCGCGGCTCACCTTGGCGCACGCGGCGCGGCAGCGTGTAAGTCCAGTACTCCGAGCCGTACAGGTTGCCCATGTTCTTGTAGTGCGGATTGAGCAGCACGCCGTCGCGCGCCCAGACTTCGTCGGCGGTGAACGCGAGAAACGCGCCGCCGGCGCCGGCGTTGCCCTGCAAGGCGGCGACGGTGATGCGGTCGGTCGCAGTGAGGATCGATAGACACACGTCGTCCATCGCCTCAATGTTGCGCATCGACTCGTCGGCCGGGCTGGCGGCAGCTTCGATGACGTTCAGGTGGATGCCATTGGAGAAGAAGTCCGGGCCGCCGGCCAACACCAGAACGCGTGTCGGCCGCGCGAGCGCCTGGACGATGGCCGCACGCAGCCGCTCGCATTGCGCCGTGCTCATTGCGCCGTTGTAGAACGCGAAGTGCAGCACGCCGACGCGGGCGCCGGCCGGGCCGTGCTCTTCGTAAGTGATCTCCGGGTAGCCGTCGATCTCCGGCAGCGCGGCGACCTGCTCGGGAAAAGCCACTGCCACCGGCAGCTTGTAGCCGTCTTCGAGGTCGGCACGCTTGCAGTGGCCGATCCACACCGCGCCGTCGGTCGTCGCGCGCAGCACTGCGTGGTGGCAGCGGGCGAGGATGGTGCCAGGGCCGCCCCCGCCCCTACCCGCCCAGTCTCGGCCTTGCAAGGCCTCGCCGCTCCAGCGGCGCAGAGCTTCGCTCTGCGGAACCCCGCTTCCGCCCCCCGCGGGCGGGGGAGGGAGAAAACTCCCTCCCCTGCGAAGCGGGGGAGGGTCGGGGTGGGGGCGCTGAGCCGCGGCCGCCGCGTGCGCATCGAACAGATACACCGGCACCCCGAACAATTCGTCCAGCACCCCCGGCACCCCATCTGCTGCGCGCAGCTTGCGCAACACGGTCGCGGTGTCGTCGCACGCCCAATCGATGCGCCGCGCCTCCTGCTTGATCAGCGGCCGAGTGCGGCCGCGCACGCCGGGGGCACCCTGCTCGACCCGCCGCGGCACGTAGCGACCGGCCTCGTACCGCTCGACCGCTTGCAGCACCGCGGCCACCGCGGCCTCGGTCACCTCGTTGCGATACAGGCTCGACTTGGTCGCCGATCGCAGCGGAAAGGTCGCAGAAGCCCACACCGGCCCGGCGTCCATCTCGGCTTCCGCCTGCAACACCGTCACGCCCCATTGCCTCTCGCCGTCGAGGATCGCCCAGTCCAGCGCCGACGGCCCGCGGTCGCCCTCGATGCCGGGGTGCACGATCAAGCACACATGCTTGCACCAGACCGACTCCGGAATCGCCCGCTTCAAGAACGGCGCGACGATCGGGTCGGGCGCGAACAGCGCCACCGCCTCCTCGGTCACGCTGTCGGCGATGTCGAACTCCAGGCTCAGTTCATGCCCGCGCCGCGCGAATTCCACCCACAACCGCTGAGTCAGGCTGTTGAAGCTGCGCGTAAGCAGAAGTATCCGCATCGTATGAAATAGGGGTCAGACCCCTATTTTCCGTAGGCGCGCGGCGAGCAGGGGGAGGACGAGCATCGGCAGCATCGCCAGCCCGAGCAAGCCACCGGCGGCGGGATTGAAGTCCTCAAAGATGCGCGACCACGAGGCGCCGGCGACGTAGCGGCCGATCACGATGTCGAAGCTCACCATCGCGACTGCCCACAGCGCACCGATCGCGAGCCACTGGCGCGCGCCATGCGCACCGATCCAGCGCACAGTGAGCAGGGCCACGGCGAAGACGATGAGCAGCGCCACCGGCAGCGCCAGCCGGCGCGCTAGTTGATCACCCACGAGCGGCGCGATCCACAACGTGCGCGCCACGCCTTGCAGCGTCTCCAGCACCGCCACCAGCAGCCAGGCGGCGAAGCCGCGGACCAGCCACATCAGCAGATGCGCGGCAACTGGTCGCCGGTCAGCCAATCGACGATGCGCCGGCCGCCGAAGCGCGTGGTCATCTGCACGAAGCGGTTGGCGTCTTCGTAGACCGTGCCGATGCGGGCAGCGTCGCGGCCGAGTTCGTGCGCGCGCAGCGCGGCGAGCACCGCGTCGGCGGCTTCGGGCGCAACGACGACGACAAGCTTGCCTTCGTTGGCCACGTACAGCGGATCGAGGCCCAGGAACTCGCAGGCCGCTTCCACCTGCGGGCGCACGGGGATCGAGGCTTCATCGAGCATCATGCCCACGCCGGACTGACCGGCGATTTCGTTCAAGGTGGTCGCGAGCCCCCCGCGCGTCGGGTCGCGCAGCACGCGCACACCGACGCCGCCGGCCGCAAGCACCTCGGCCACCAAGCCGTGCAGCGCGGCGCTGTCGGACTGGATCTCGCTGACAAACGCCAGCGACTCGCGCAGCGACATGATCGCCATGCCGTGGTCGCCGATGTGGCCGGAGACGAGCACCACATCGCCAGGCCGCGCGCGGTCGCCGCCGACCTCCACGCCGTCCGGCACGACGCCAACGCCCGTGGTGGTGATGAAGACGCCATCGCCCTTGCCCTGCTCGACGACCTTGGTGTCGCCGGTCACGACCGCCACGCCGGCTGCACGCGCCGCGGCACCCATCGACTCGACGATCCGCTTTAACTCCGCCAGCGGGAAGCCCTCTTCGAGGATGAAGCTCGCCGCCAGATAGATCGGCTTGGCGCCCATCACCGCCACGTCGTTGACGGTGCCGTGCACCGCGAGTGCGCCGATGTCGCCGCCGGGGAAGAAGAGCGGCGAGACCACATGGCTGTCGGTGGCCATCACCACGCGGCCCGGCGGCAACGCAAAGGTGGCACCGTCGTTGCCTTGCGCGAGGATGTCGTTGCCGAGCGCGGGGCGAAACAACTGGTCGATCAACTGCGCCATCGCCCGGCCGCCGGAGCCGTGCGTAAGGTCGATCCGGCCGTTCTTAATGTCGAGCGGGCGGACGTAGCCGGCCTTCACACCACCACTAATCACGCCGCCACCTTCAACGGCACGTCCTTGAACCGCCCATAGGTGTAGTGCGCGGCGCAGGCGCCTTCGCTGCTCACCATGCAGGAGCCCACCGGCGTCTCCGGCGTACATACAGTGCCGAAAATCTTGCAGTCGCGCGGGTGCTTGACACCGCGCAAGATGGCGCCGCACTCGCAGGCCTTGTTGTCGGCGACCGACTTGGTCGTCAATGCGAACTTCCTTTCCGCGTCGAACGCGGCATAAGCGGCGCGAATCTGCAAGGCGCTGTACGGCACCTCGCCCAAGCCGCGCCACTCGAAGCTCTTGCGCAGTTCGAATACTTCGGCCACGCGGCTCTGGGCCTTCAGGTTGCCCTCGCGCGTGACCGCGCGGGTGAATTCGTTTTCGACTTCGGCGCGGCCCTCGTTGACCTGCCGCACCAGCATCAGGATCGCCTGCATCACGTCCAGCGGCTCGAAGCCGGCGATCACCACCGGCTTGCGATATTCCTCGGCGAAGAACTCGTAAGGCTGACTGCCAATCACGGTGCTGACGTGCGCCGGGCCGATAAAGCCATCCAGCGGCACGGTGCCGAGGCTGCGTACCTCGGGCGACTCCAGGATGTTGCCGATCGCCGCCGGCGTGAGCACGTGGTTGCAGACGACCGAGAAGTTCTTGAGTCCGCCGGCCGCGGCCATTTGGATCGCGAGCGCGGTGGGCGGCGTCGTAGTCTCGAAGCCGATCGCAAAGAACACGACTTCGCGCTCGGGGTGCTTGCGCGCGAGTTCCACCGCATCGGCGGCCGAATAGACCATCCGCACGTCGCCACCGCGCGCCTTGGCCTTGAGCAGCGACAGGCCGTTGGAAGCCGGTACGCGCAGCACGTCGCCATAGGTGGCGAGCATCACCTTGTGTTCGAGCGCGAGCGCAATGGCCAGATCGACGCGACCAATCGGCAGCACGCACACCGGGCAGCCGGGGCCGTGGATCATCCGCACCTGCTCGGGCAGCAGGTCGGTCACGCCATAGCGCGAGATCGCGTGCGTATGGCCGCCGCAAAACTCCATGAAGTTGTAGCGGCGGCCCGGTTGCACCTCGGCGGCGATCTGCCGGCCGAGGCCGCGCGCGACTTCGCCGTCGCGGAATTCGTCGATGTACTTCATGCGACCAACTCCGCCTGCCGAAACACCGCCAGCGTCTTCTCCGCCTCCTCCGGATCGAGCTTGGACAGCGCGTAGCCGACATGCAGGATCACGTAGTCGCCGACCGCCACGTCGTCGACCAGCGCGAGCGAGATCTCTTTGCGGATGCCGCCCAGGTCGACCACGGCGGTGTCGGCAAATTTCAGTTCGGTCACGCGGACCGGCAGCGCAAGACACATGGTCAAACCTCCTGTTGCAGTCGGCACAGCGCCACCCAGGCCTGCCCGAGCGCGATGCCGCCGTCGTTGGGCGGCGCCTGCCGCGCTTGCAGCACGGTGTAGCCGCGCGCGGAGAGCAGGCGCGACAGTTGGGTGGAGAGCAACCGGTTGAGAAAACAGCCGCCGCCCAAGGCGACGGTCGTGAGATCGGCCGCGCGCGCGGCGGCGGCGACCCATTCGGCCAGGCCCGCGGCCAGCGTGGCGTGGAAGAGCGCCGCACCGAAGGCGGGGTCGGTTTCGTCGGCCAGGCGCGCGGCGAGCGGCAGCAAATCGAGCGTGCCGTGATCGACGCGGAACAGCGCGTTGTCCGGCGCCACCGGGCTGTGCTGCGCGGCCAGCCCTTCGAGCAGCATCGCGGCCTGGCCTTCGTAGTTCATCACCGCGCGGATGCCGAGCAGACCCGCAGCGGCGTCGAACCAGCGGCCGGCACTGGTGGTCAGTGGGCAGCGCAGGCCCTGCGCCAGCATCTGCGCGACCACGCCGGCGGCGGGTTGGGCGGCGAAGCGCGTTTCGATTTCTTCGCCGCGGCCCAGCAGATGCAGCACCGCGGCGGCCATCCGCCAGGGCTCGCGCGCGGCGCGGTCGCCGCCGGGCAGCGGCAGCGCGCGCAGGTGGCCGAGCCGTTCGCAGCGTGCGCCGTGCACGCGCAGCAGTTCGCCGCCCCAGGCGCCGCCGTCGTCGCCATGGCCGACGCCATCGAGCGCCACACCGAGGATGGGGGCCTGCACGCCATGTTCGGCCGCCACCGCCGCGATGTGTGCGTGGTGATGCTGCACGCCAATGGCCTGCACCTCCCAATCGCTGGCGAGTTGCAGCGCGAGCCGGGTGCCGAAGTTGTCCGGGTGCAGGTCGTGCGCCACCGCGCGCGGGCGGATTTCGAGCACGCTTTGCAGGTGGGCGACGGCCTCTTGCAGCGCGGCGCAACTGGCGGCGTTGTCCAGATCGCCGATGTGCTGCGACAGGAACGCCTCGGCACCGCGGGTGAGACAGGCGGTGCTCTTCAGGTAGCTGCCGGTGGCGAGCACCGGCGGGCCGGAATGCGGCAGGCGGATCGGCGCGGGGGTGTAGCCGCGGGCGCGGCGGTTGAAGGTCGGTGAGCCGTGATCCGTGATCCGTGATCCGTTGGAGGAGCGCACGACGCTGTCGTCGCAGCGGACGACGATGCCGCGGTCATGGACGACGAACGCGTCGGCGATGCCGCCGAGCCTTGCCACCGCTTCTTCGTTGCCAATCACCAGTGGCTCGCCGCCGGGGTTGGCGCTTGTCATCACCAGCGCGAGCGGCTGCGGCTGCTCGGCCCATTCGATGCCCGCGGGGCGGCCGGCGGCTTCGTGGAACAGCAGCCAGTGCAGCGGCGTGTAAGGCAGCATCAGGCCGAGTTCGGCCAGCCCCGGCGCGATGCCGGGCAGGCGGTCGTCGGCGCCGCTGCGCTTGGGTAACAACACGATCGGCCGCTCGCGCGCTTGCAGCAGCGCGCGGGCGTCGTCGCTCAGCAGCGCAAACGGTTCGGCCGAGGCGACATTGGCGACCATCAGCGCAAACGGCTTCTCGTCGCGGTGCTTGCGTGCGCGCAAGCGTGCCACGGCATCCGCGTTGCGCGCGTCGCAGACGAGGTGGAAGCCGCCCAGCCCCTTGAGCGCGACGATGCTTCCGGCGGCGATCAGCCGCAGCGCCTCGGCCACCACGTCATCGGCCGGTAGCGGTTTACCGTGCGCGCTCCACAACGCCAGCCGCGGCCCACAGACCGGGCAGGCGGTCGGTTGTGCGTGAAAGCGGCGGTCGCGCGGGTCGTGGTACTCCGCGTCGCAGGCCGGACACATCGCAAACGCGCCCATGCTGGTGTTGGGCCGGTCGTAGGGCAGGTGCGCGGTGATCGTAAAGCGCGGGCCGCAGTGGGTGCAGTTCAGAAACGGATAGCGCCAGCGCCGGTCGGCGGGGTCGAAGAGTTCCGCCAGGCACGCGTCGCACACGGCCGCGTCCGGCGTCACGTCGGTGGTCACGACTCCGCTGCGGCTGGCGTCGATGTGGAAGCCCGCCGCCAGCGGCGTGTCTTCCTCGTCGTTGACCTCCAGCGCGTCAATCCGCGCCAGCGGCGGCGCCTCGCGCTGCACGCGCTCGACAAAGCGGCTCAAGGCCAGCGGCGGACCGGCCACCAGAATCTCCACGCCCTCGCCGTCGTTGCGCACCCACCCATCAAGCGCCAACTCATGCGCCAGCCGGTACACGTGCGGCCGAAAGCCCACGCCCTGTACCGCTCCGCGCACGCGGATGCGTTGTTGGGCGGGGACGAGGTTCTCGGCTTCCATCGCGAGGAGAAATAGGGGTCTGACCCCTATTTTTTGTGGTCACGTTTGGGCGGACAGCCGCCCAATGGTGACCTCAAGTTCAGCCACGCGGCGTTTCAGCAGATCGACGTTGTCCTGCTGCGCGCGGCGGGCGGCGGCGGCGCGGGCGCGCAGCCAGTCGAGCCAGGCGTCCATGCCCTCGCCTTTGGTGGCGGAGACTTGCAGTACCTCGATCTTCGGATTGACGCGGCGCGCGTAGTCGAGAGCCTTGTTTACGTCGAAGTTCAGGTGCGGCAGCAGATCGACCTTGTTCAGCAGCATCAGGCTGGCGGCGGCGAACATGTCGGGATACTTCAGCGGCTTGTCCTCGCCTTCGGTCACCGACAGCACGACGACCTTGGCGGCTTCGCCCAGATCGAACGCGGCGGGACAGACGAGGTTGCCGACGTTCTCGATGAAGAGCAGCGAGTCGTCGGCGAGTTCCAGATGCGCAAGCGCGTGCTCGACCATGCTCGCGTCGAGATGGCAGCCCTTCCCGGTGTTGACCTGAATCGCGCGCGCGCCGGTCGCGCGGATGCGGTCGGCGTCGTGGCTCGTCTGCTGGTCGCCTTCGATCACCGCGACCGGCACTTCGCCGGCCAGGCGCTTGATGGTCTCGACCAGCAGCGTGGTCTTGCCCGAGCCGGGGCTGGAGACGAAATTGAGCGCCAGCACGCCGTGCTCGCTCAAGAACCGCCGATTACCGCGCGCGTAGGCGTCGTTCTTGTCGAGGATGCCGCGCTCGATGCTGACCATCTGCGACTGCGACAAACCCGGCGCGTGCGAATGCGCCGGCCCTTGGCCGTAGTGCAGCGTGTCGTGGCTGTGCGCATGCGCGCCGTCGTGCCGATGGTTGTGGCTGTGGCGCGAGCCGTCCGCATGCACATGCTCGTGCTCGTGCGCGTCGTCGTGCGGATGGTCGTGCTCGTGGTCGGGACCGTGTTCGTGCGCATGCGAGTGGACGCTGCCATCCGCATGGCGATGCTCATGCACATAGCCTTCGATCTTCGTTTCGCCGCTGCCGCAGCCGCAGGTGGTACACATGGTCAGCTCCTCAAACGACTTCCAGTTCCTTGACCCGCATCTCGGTGCCGGCCGTCACCTGCAACTGGTAACTGCCGCAACGCGGACAACCCTCGCCGCGCTCGGACACCGCCACGGTTTCGCAGCACTGCATGCACCAAGCCGCGCCGGGGACATCGACGATCTCCAGCGCCGCCCCATCGGCGAGCGAGCCGCGCGTGACCACGTCGAAAGAAAAACGCAGCGCTTCCCGTTCGACCGCAGCCAACTGGCCGATTTCCAGCCACACCGTACGCACGCGGGCAAAGCCCTGCGCGCGCGCCGCGTCCTGAATCACCGTCAGCACGCCCTCGGCGAGGCTCATCTCATGCATGGGTCAGTTCGAGCGTGTAGCCCACGCAGGGGTCGAGCGCCTGCACCAGCCAGTCCGCACGCCGACGCAATTCGGCTTCTTCGGCTATGTGGGCGCCAAGCAGGCCCGCAACAAGCGCGCCGCGCGGATGGAAATTCCACTCGGTGGGCGCGACGATCCGGTAGCTCTTCACGCGCAGCCCGTCGAGTTCGACCGCATGGAGCAGCAGGCCGCGCGCGGTTTCGACCCAACCCAAGCCACGGTTGGGGCCCAGCATGCGACAGCCGACGAACGGCGCCGCCGGCGGGCGGCCGGCGACGATCTGCGCCAGTTCCGTCACGCGCGCCACCAGCCGCGTCAACGTGGACGTGCTGTAGGCGCGCAGCCGCCCTTCGACCAGCGCTTGCTGGCGCAGCCGCGCGAGCGCACCGGTTTCGGCGGGCTTGCCGTCGATATGCGGGGCGCGGTCGTAGTCGGCATCGTGCGCCAACCCCTCGACGATCGCCGCTGCGGTGGCCGGCTGCGCAAAAGGCGGCAGCAAGGCCACGTTGCCGACGCCGTGACGCGGACCGTCACGCTGCACTTGCGCGAGGTGCGCCGCAGCCGCCGTGTGCGCGCGGGCGATCCAGATTTCAAAGCCGGCAACGTGACTGTCCAACCATTGCTCGACGGGCTCGCCGAGCACTTCGCTTTCCACCACGCTGCGCAGTGCGGTCGCATCCGCTCCGGTCAGCGCGGCAAGCGCGACGGCGAGCGCGGCAGTCGCCGGCTCGCGTCCCGTAGCACGCGGCCAGTCGAGCAGCGCGCGCCACAAATATTCCTGCGCGATCTCGGCCTCCACTGCGCGGCTGCGCGCGGCCAACGCCGCGGCATCCGGCACGGCACCCTGGGCAGCCTGCACCGCCAGTTGCGCCGCGTTGGCCTGCGCGCGTCCGCAGATCGAAAACAAGGTCGGCACCAACGCCAGCGCTTCTTCGACCGGCTTGCCGGCGAGCAGCTTGTCGGCCACGCGCGGGCGGGTGGACGCAATCGCCACCTCGGCCACCGCATTGCCGCGCAAGGCGATGCGGATCGACAGTTCGCCTTCGACGTTCATCGCGACTCCGAACCGAAGCGGCCGCGCAAGAAGTTGCGCTTAGACGGCGACTCGGGCGCTTCACCCTCCGGCATCGGCGGCTCGGCGGCGTCTTCGGCCTCGGCGGGCGGGGCGCGGCCGGTCGTGGCCGGGTCGAACAACGCATCGAGTGCCGCCAGCGCGGTAGCACGCGCGACGTCCTGCTCGCGGAACTCGAACATCGGCGAGAACAGAGAACACATCTGGAAGTCGCCGAAGCCCGCTTCGACGGTGCCGATGAATTCGAAGTGTCCGGTCGGAAACACGTAGCTCTTGACCTCGCCGGTGCGCGCCGGCTGCCAGGCCTGCGGCTCGTCGGCCATCAAGACGAGGTTCATGCACCACGGCGTCACCAAGACGCCGAGCCAGCGCCCCTGCCAGCGGCGGAAGCCCACGCACTCCACGCGCAGCAGCGGGTTGACGATCGGCACGTCGTGCATGCGCGTAGCGTGGATGTGGGCGAACAGTCGTTCCAGCCGTGCGGGGGGTTCGCCGGCGAACGCCAGCGCAGCGGCATCGTTGCGTTGCCCCTGCTGCGCGCTAGCCACGCCCCCACCCCAACTCTCCCGCGCAAGCGGGGGAGGGGGTGACTCCCTCCCCTGCGAAGCGGGGGAGGGTTGGAGTGGGGGCGCCGTGCGCACCGCCTCGTCAGCAAGCAACGAGCCGACCGCCACACCTGCTGCGGGCATCACCGTTCAGTCCTCCAGCACCATGAACTGCTTGCGGTCGCCGGCGCAGTTGGGGCAGGCCCAGTAGTCGGGCAGTTCTGCAAACGGGGTGCCGGGCGGTACCTGGTAGGCGGGGTCGCCTTCGGCCGGGTCGTACACGTACCAGCAGATCTTGCACTCGAGCCGTGTGGTGGGGCCGATGCGGCTCGCATCGCCCATGTAGCTGCCTTCGAAGCCGCTCATTGATTACGACGCTCCTCGGACCGACTCACTTCGATCCCGCGTTCCTCCCTCACCCCAACCCCTCTCCCCCCGGGAGAGGGTGGCGCGAAGCGCCGGGTGAGGGAAGGCCGCTGGCTTCGGCCGTTCATCCACTTCACGGGAGATGCCATCGGTCGCTCTCACGCGTTCGCCGGATCCGCCATCCAGTCGAGCAACTCCAGCAGCCGCTCGCGGCTGTCGGCCAGGTCGGACGCGGCGGCCTGCGCGACCTCGGGCAGGTCCACCACCTCGATCGTGTTCAAAATCAACGTCTGCATGCTGTTGAAGTACTGCACGCGCCAGACATGCCGCACGCCGGTCGAGGTGATCCGACAGTTGCCGAAGCCCTGCGAAATCATCGCCACCGGGCCGACCGGCAGCACGCTCGCGAGCAGCGCGTGATCCTCGGGCGACACCGGCAGCAGCGTCAGGTTGATCACGTGCGCAGGCGCGCCGGGCTTCCAGGCGCGGATCGCCTCGCGGATCTCGGTCAGCAGCGCTGGTGCGTTCATCGTGCCTTCGGGGACGGCGATCTCGCGCGGCAAGCCGGCGGCGGCGTTGCACTGCGCCGCCTCCAAGACCAGCGGCGGCGCGGGTGCCGCCATCAACCAGTCGTGCCGCACGTTGCCCGCGGCATCGTAATGACGCTCGCGCCAGACGCCGGCAAACACCGTCTCCTGCGCACGCACTTCGCGCGTGCCGTTGAAGCTGGCCGTGATCCGGATACGCACCTCGCCTTCGCCCAGCACCTGGTTGAGAACCTCCAGGACCGCCTCGTCGGTGCCGACGAGTTCGATGCGTGGCAGCCCGCCACCGGCCATGCCGTCGACGAAGCGCGTCAGCAGCGAGCGCGCACCGGCCATCGCCCCGGCGTCGGCGCCCTCGGGCAAGTGCGGCATCGAGAAGGTCGGCACGTCGCGGTCGTAGCCGATGACGGCGACATCCTCTTCAGGTTGCGAGCCGGGGCCGATCGAGCGGACGGGAATCGGAAAGTCTTTCATGGTGTCCTCGAAAGGGTGCGAGGTTCAGTGGCAGTGCGAGCCGGTGTCGTTGCCGGAGGCAACGGCGATGCCGATCGACGGTGGCCGCGTCGGCTCGGCTTCGAGCAGGCGGGCGACTTCGCTGAGGTATTCGTCCCAGTTGCGCAGACCGTCGATGGCGCCGACGTACTTGCCGTCGCGCAGCAGCACCAGCGCCGGCCAGCGGCGGAAGCCGTACTGCACCGACAGCGCCCGCGCCGGCACCGGCAGCAGCACGCCGACGCGAAAGCGGCCGGGGAAAGCCGCGGCGATCTCCGGCACGATCACCGCGAGGTCGGGCGTCTCGCGGTAGCGCTCCGGGTCTTCGGTGAACACCAGCAGCGCATGGCCGGGCGCCTGCGTCCACTCGGCGAAGTTGTCGGCTTCGAGCGCCGGCGCGGCGAGCAGTTGCATCGTGCGCGCGACCAGCGGGTGGATCGCGGCGGGCGGCGGCGCCGCCGGGGCGGGGGCAGTGTCGAATTCAAGAGGCATGGTCGGCTCCATGGGGGTGAACGCGCCGGATCGCGCGCCGCCCCCACCCCGGCCCTCCCCCGCAGGCGGGGGAGGGAGAAAATCCCCCCTGCGAAGCGCGGGAGGGCTGGGGTGGGCGCAAGCAGCGCGGCGCCATCGGCAAGGCTATGGATTCAATGCACCCGCAGGTGCTCGGGCAACTCCGGCTCGCGGCCGGCGAGATCGGCAAACAGGTGATCGACCGCAGCGGTCGGGTCGGCAAGCGTGGCGGCCAGCGCTTGCAAGGCGGCCAGGATCTGCTGCGCTTCGTCTTCGTCCAGCACGCGCCGCGCGGCGCCGTGAAACTCCAGCACCCAGGTGCCGGGCGGCTGCGCGCCGGTGAGCAACATCTCCACGCGCTTGCGCTCGCCGCGCGATTCGCACACGGCGGTCAGGCCCAATTCGTCCGGCTCGACCACCTGCATCGGTACACCGATACACATCAGCGCTGCTCCTCGGCGACCTGCGCCGCCATCCGGATGCCGAGGAAGCGCGCGTCGCCGCGGCGGCAGGCTTCGTCTTCCGACGGGCGGCCGCCCTCGTAACGCACCAGCGACAGCGCCGCGTCGTTCAGCCGTTCGGTGGCCGGCGCAGTGCGCCGACGCGGCGCGTAGCCCCAAGCGGAGAGTTCGGCCACCGCCCGTTCGACCGCCTCGGCGAGCCGCGCGCGCACCGGCGGCGTCAGGCTGCCGCCGAAGTCGGACATCGTTTGCGGCTGCACTCCGATCAACGTCAAGCGCGGCGGAAAGCGCTCGTGCAGGTCGGCAATCGCCAGCAGGTCTTGAAAGCTCTGCTGATGCAGGCTCATCTTGGTGCCGGCCCAATTGGGCACCTCGCGGTCGCGCAGCACCAGCAGTTCGCCGGGCGCCAGGCCGAAGTCGATCGCATCGAGCACCAACAGGCAGCGCGAGGTCTCGATCCGGTTGAGCAGCATCATCCCCTGGGTGCCGCCGTCGACGAGTTCGACCCCGGCCGGCATCTCCCAAGCCTCGTGCAGCGCCTCGACCGCGCGCACGCCAAAGCCTTCGTCGGCCCACAGCACGTTGCCGATGCCGAGTACCGAAACCTCGGTTTCAAAGTCCGCCACGCCGCCTCCCGTGAATACGGCGCTGTGTTACGGGGGCCGTAACACAGCGTGGAGGCGAAATTACGGCGAGCGGGCAGGCGCCGCGTTGACCGGCGTCAAGGGAGCGGCAGCCGAACCGCCCCGGCTACCGCAAGGGCGCGCCGGTCGTAGGGGCATCGCGGCGCGTCCAGGCCAGCCCGGCGGCCAGCAACACCGAACCCGCCACCAGCGCCAGCGCGACTGGCTGCGACTGGATCAGGCTCAGCAGAAAAGCGCCCAGCACCACCAGCATCGAGACAAAGCCCAGTAGCAGCGGCACGGCTGCGGCCCGCGCTTCGCGCCGCTGCCGCCACGCCGCGACAAAGACCGCGAGGTAGCAGATCAGGAAGGTCGCGCTCGCCACGCTGGCCAGCGCGCCCAGCGGCAGCAGATTGGTGATCAAGAGCACCGCGCCGACCGTCCACAGCATGCCGACCGTGCCCTGCCGGATCACGCGGTGCGCAAACATCTTCGGCAGGCCGCCGCCCTCACCCATCGACTCGGCGATCTTCAGCGCCGAGAAGATCGTCGCATTGATCGCCGAGGCGGTGGCGAGCAGCGCCGCTACCGACACCAGCACGAAGCCGGCGTGGCCGAGCAGCGGTTGCGCCGCCTCGGCCACCGCGGTGTCGGCATAGCGCGCCAGTTGCGCCGGCGTGACGTTGCCCAGCACCACCAGCGCCAGCACCACGTACAGCACCGCCACCACGCCGATCGCGAGCGCGAAGGCGCGCGGGATCGTGCGTTCCGGCCGCAGCACGTCGGCGGCGGCATTGGCCATCATCCCGTAGCCCGCATAGGCGAAAAACGCCAGGCCCACGCTGGACAGCAGCGGACCGAAGGCGACCGTGCTCGCATCGGCCAGCATCGCCGGCCGCAGCGTGGCCGCGCCCACGCCGATCAGCAGCGCCAAAATGGCGAGCTTTACCACCACCATCAGCAGTTCTGCGCGCCCGACCAGCGCCGAGCCGGCGAAGTTGACCGCGGCCAGCACGACGATGACGAGCGAGGCGTAGGTATCGACCCGCTCCAGCGGCGTCGGCGGCTCGTGCAGCAGCCGCGCGCCGTAGGCGCCGAAGGCTTTGGCCACCATCGCCACGGTCAGCGCCAGCGTCAGCAGGTAGAGAATCCCCAGCGTGCGCGCCAGCCACAGCGAGGGCAGGCCGACGCGGAAGTAATCGATGATGCCGCCCGCGCCCGGATAGCGCGCGCCCAGCCGCGCGTACGAGTAGCCCGACAGCAGCGCCACCCCGCCGCCGACCGCAAACGCAAGCCAGGTGTGGCCGCCCATCAGCAGCGCCACCTGGCCCAGCAGCGCGAAGACGCCCGCGCCGACCATCGAGCCGATGCCGAGCGCGGCCACCTGCCAGACGGTCAGCGTCTTGGGCGCATTGCCAGTCATGCCCCGGGCACGCGATACAGGTTAAGCCCCAGCGCCCGCGCCACCTGCGCGACCATCGCCTGGGCGCGCACGCTGTTGCCGACTTCGTCCAGCGGCGGCGAAAAGCCGGCAATCGCGCCCCAGCCCGGCATCACCGCGACCAGCCCGCCACCCACGCCGCTCTTGCCCGGCAGCCCGACCGTGTAGGCCCAGTCGCCGGAGCTGTCGTACAGCCCTTCCATCGTCATCTCGGCCAGGATCGGCGGTACGTTGGCGGCGGCCAGCACCCGTTCGCGCGTGACCGGGTTCACACCGCCGGCGGCAAGGGTGGCGCCCATCGTGGCCAGATCGACCGCGGTGATGAGGGTGGAGCACTGGCGCGTATAGACATCGCAAGCCTGCATCGGCTCGCAGTACATCGTGCCCGCCGAATACAGCAGCCAGGCGATCGCGCGGTTGTGAAAGTTGGTGGTCTGCTCGGAGCGGTTGACCTCGTCGGACAAGGCCAGCGCACGGCCCGCCAACCGGCTTTGCATGGACAGGATCTGCCGCCAGCGATCCTCGACATCCTGCGCACGCAGCAGGCTGGCGGTGGCCATCGCGCCGGCATTGACCAGCGGCGACAGCGGCTTGCCGCCATGCAGTTCAAGCGCCATCACCGAGTTGAAGGGCAACCCGGTCGGCTCGGCGCCGATCTTTTCGCGCACCACGTCGGGGCCGACCTGTTCGAGCGCGGCGGCCAGCGTGCAGACCTTGGAGATCGACTCGATGGCGAATTCGTAGCGCGCATCGCCGGCCTCGAACACCTGGCCATCGACCGTCACCACCGCCAGCCCGGCCAAGTGCGCGGGCACCGAGGCGAGGTAGGGGATATAGCTGGCGTTGGCGCCGCCGGGGTCGGCGCCGTGCTGCGCGTGCGCGGCGGCGACCGCCGCGCGGATCGCCTGTGTATCGGTCATCGCGTTGGCCCCCGGCTTACTTCGTGGGCGGTACTGCCGCCGAGGTCGAAGGAACACCGGGGTGGCCGCCCTCGGCCTCCCAGGTGAACGGCGCGAAGTCGTTGTCCGAGTCCTGCCAATGGGGCTTCCTCAGCGCGTAAATGCCGAAGGGCAGCGCCACGAACACGACGGTCAGCCCGATCAGGATGCCGACGTACATCGCCGGGCTGCCCACCGAAATCTGCCCCGGCGGCACAAAGCTCAGCACAAAGGCGAGCAGCGAACCGGCGAAGCCCGCGCCGCCGATCACCCACATGCCGGCGTCGCCGCCGGGAATCTTGTACGGCCGCGGGCGCTTGGGCTGGCTGTAACGCAGGTAAATGGCCGCCGCGAACATCAGCAGGTACATCACCAGATACAGGATCACCGTCAACTGGCTCAAGATCTGATAGGCCGCCTGCACCGACGGCAGCACCACGAACAGGATCGCCAGCACGGTGACGATGATCGCCTGCACCAGCAGGATGTGAGTGGCCATCCCGTTCTCGTTGGTGTGCTGCCACCAGCGCGGCAGGTAGCCCGCCTTGGCCACCACCAGCAGGCCCGAGGACGGCCCAGCGACCCAGGTCACGACACCGGCCAGCACGCCGATGGCCAGCGCTATTGCCACCACCGGCGCCAGCCAGCCGATGCCGGCCCAGCGGAACATGTCGCCATAGGCCACCAGCAGGCTTTGCGTCAGGTTGATGTCGGCCTGCGGGATGATGAAGGCGATCGCCAGCGTGCCGAGCACGAAGATCGCCACCGTCCCGGCGGCGGCCAGCATGATCGCGATCGGGTAGTTGCGGGTCGGGTTGTCGATCTCCTTTACGTGGATCGCGTTCATCTCCATGCCCGCGTAGAAGAGGAAGATGCCCGCCGCCAGCACCACGTTGTTGAAGTTGGTGAAGTCCGGGATCACCTGGCTCCAGTCCAGCGCGATCTGCGGCTTGCCGCCACCGAAGAGATAGGCGAAACCGAGCACGATCAAAATCGCCGCCGGCACGATGGTGCCGATAATGCCGCCCCACTTGGACACCTTGGCAAACGCCTCCACGCCGCGGAAGGCGATGAAGGTGGCGAACCAGTAGATCGCCAATACAATCGCCAGCACGAACATGTTGTTGGACGACAGCGCCTGATCCCAGGTCTGGTTGGGGCCGACGAAGGCGAGCGACACCGCGCCAAAGGTGAGCGCGGTCGGAAACCACACGGTCACCTCGATCCACAGCATGAACATCGCGAGGAAGGCCCAGCGCGGCCCGAAGGCCTCGCCGACCCAGCGGAACACGCCGCCCTTTTCCGGCCAGCCGGTGGCGAGTTCCGCCGCGACCAGCGACACCGGGATCAGGAAGAACACCGCGGCAAAGAGGTAGTAGAAGATCGAGCTCAGCCCGTACTCGGCCTCGGCCGGCAGCCCGCGAAGGCTGACCACCGCGACGATGTTCATGATCGCGAGCGTCAGGATGCCGAGCTTGGCGGCGCTGACGGCCGGTTTGGGGGTGGGGGTGGTGGACATGACTCCTCCGAGCTTCAGTAGGGTGGATCGCTGTTTCGGTTCAATGCGGCGCCCGCAGAGCACCGCCCCCACCCTGGCCCTCCCCCGCACGCGAGGGAGGGAAACTCCCTCCCCTGCGCAGCGGGGGAGGGTTGGGGTGGGGGCGAGCGGCGTCGCTCAGGTGTGATGAAACCCCGCACCCTCGTGCGGCTTCACCTGCGGCGCCGGATGCGCAGCCAACCAGGCGAGCGCGGCCTTGTAGTCCTTGACGAAGAGATCGGCCAGATCCATGTCGAAGCCGCGCCGGCACATCACGCGCATCACGCTGATGTCGCTGGCACCGCCCGCGAGCGCGAACGCCGGCACCTGCCAGCCGCGCATGCGCAGCCGGTCCGACAGGTCGTACAGCGTGTAGCCGGGATCGGCGCCTTCCTTGATGCGGAAGCAGATCGCCGGGATGCCGGTCCTCTCATCTCCCGTGCAGATGAACTCGTAGGGCCCGAGCGGCGCGATCTCGCGCGCCAGGTACTGCGCCACGTGGTAGGCCGCCATCTGCACCTTGCGATAGCCCTCGCGGCCCAGCCGCAGGAACTCGTAGTACTGCGAGATCACCTGCCCCGCGGGCCGCGAGAAGTTGATCGCAAAGGTGCCGACCTGCCCGCCCAGGTAATCGACCTTGAACACGAGTTCCTCGGGCAGCGAGGCCGCGTCGCGCCAGATCACCCAGCCGCAGCCGAGCGGCGCCAGCCCGTATTTGTGGCCCGAGGCGCTGATCGACTTCACCCGCGGCAGGCGGAAGTCCCAGGCGAGATCCGGCGCGCAAAACGGCGCCAGAAAGCCGCCGCTGGCGGCATCGACATGGATGTCGATGTCCAGGCCCTTGGACTTTTGCAGCTTGTCGAGCGCGTCTTGCAGCGGCTCGGGGAACTCGAAGTTGCCGGTGTAGGTGACGCCGAAGGTGGGCACGACGCCAATGGTGTTCTCGTCGCAGGCCTCGATCATCCGCTGCGGATCCATGAACAGGCGCCCGCGCTCCATCGGAATCTCGCGGATCTCCACGTCCCAGTAGCGGGCGAACTTGTGCCAGCAAACCTGCACCGGCCCGCAGACGAAGTTGGGTTTGTCGGTGGACTTGCCCATCGCTTTGCGCTTGGCGCGCCAGCGCCACTTCATCGCCATGCCGCCCAGCATGCAGGCTTCGGAGGAGCCGATCGTGTTGGTGCCGGTGGCCTGCCCGTTGGCCACCGCGGGCGCGTTCCACAGGTCGGCCATCATGTTCACGCAGCGCATGTCGATGGCGGCCGACTGCGGGTACTCCTCCTTATCGATCCAGTTCTTGTCGATCGACTCGTCCATCAGCTTGCGCACGTTGTCGTCGTCCCAGGTCTGGCAGAACGTCGCCAGGTTCTGGCGCGCGTTGCCGTCGAGGTACAGCTCGTCGTGGATCAACTGGTAGGCGACATCGGCGCGCATTTCGTTTTGCGGGAACTTGCCGGCGGCGGCGGCGCGACCGGCGGCGTCCGAGCCGAACACCGAGTCGAGCGGATTGGCGGTGATCATGGTGCTTCTCCTCCGATGAGCGTGTGCAATGGATGCGTTACGCTGCAAGCGTGTGCGCGGCGGCGAGCGCCGCTTGCAGCTTGGTTTCGTCTTCGTGCGTGAGCGAGGTCTGGATCACCTTGCCGCCTGCCCCTTGCAGCCCGGCCAGCACCTTGTCCTCGGTGGCGCTGCGCGCCAGCACGAACAGGATCGCGCCGTCCGGCCTCAAACTGGCGGCGAGCTCCTTCATCATCTTGTCGTCGATGCCGATGTCGGCGAGCGCGCCGGAGATGGCGCCCGCCGCGGTGCCGGCCACCACGCCAAAAATCGGCATCATGAAAATGAGCCCGATCAGCAACCCCCAGAAACTGCCGGAGGCCGCTCCGGTGGCGGTCATGTTGACCGCCTGGTGCAGCTTGATCTTGCCCTTGTCGTTCTTGTAGGCGATGGCGATGTCGTCGAGCGTGATCAGGTACTCCTTCTGCATGGCGAGCACCTTGGCGCGCGTCTGTTCGGCTTCGGCCACGCTGTCGTAGGCGATGGCAACCAGTTTGGACATGGCGTTTCTCCTGGGTGGATGTCCGGGGGCATGGCGCGGCTACAGCGCCTTTTCGACCTTCTTGGCTTCCTTGCTCACGGCGCCTTCGACCTTCTTCAGGTCGGCTTTCGCGGCGGCGTCGAGCTTGGCCCATTCGCCCTTGACCGTCTGCCAGAACGAGGCCTTCGGGTTCTTCACGCAGGCGTCGATGACGGCGGGGGTCACCTTCTCGGTGCCTTCGATGTCGAGCACCGAGGCTTCGGGCTTGCCCCCCTTGTTGTTGTAGGCGGTGGCCCAGTAGACGACCTTGGGCTTGAACTGGTCCTGCACGGCAACGAAGTCCTCGCAGGTCCAGTTGCCCAGCGGTTTGTTGGCGCCGGCGGCGAACGCGGGCAGGGTGAAAGACGCGGCGAGCGCGAACGCGGCAATGCGCGACAGCTTCATGGAGACACTCCCGGGAGAGAAAAAGCGGTGGACGGGGACGCCGCGCGGACCTGCGCGGTACGGAGCGAATGTTATAGGTGCGTCGGCGCTTTGGCGTGTGCCGCGACTCGCCGAAATGGGTCGGCGCCGACGGCGCTGTTTGACCGCAGCGCCCCGCTCCTGCCAAGATGCAAAGGTTGTTCCGCACTTTGGATGCCATGACCGCTCCGCTCCGCCGCCTGCTTCTTGCCGCCGCCGCACTCGCGCTCGCCGCATGCGCGGCCTCGACCTCGATCGTCAACGAATGGCAGGCGCCCGACCCCGGCCCGGCGGTCAAGCGCATACTGGTGGTCGGCATGCTGCGCGACTCGAGCATCCGCCGCACCTTCGAAGACGAGATGGTCGCCGCACTGCGC
>JAJTHJ010000216.1 GCA_021298875.1 Burkholderiales bacterium
CGCGGAAGATGCACGCCGCGCCGATCTGCTGCGGCGCGCCGGCGCCTCGCAGGTGGTCGTCATCGACCAGTTGCTGACCGACGCGATCGCCGCGCAGCTGACCGCCGCCGGATGACGCCGGCACCCGGGGCCACCGGGCACCGGCACCGGCGCGTTACGACGCCTCCTTGACCTCCGGCAGCTTCCAGCTGCCGTCGAGGATCGAGGGCGGCTTTTCCTTCGGCCAGTACAGACGCATCATCAGGATGAAGTCGTCCTTGGGCGCCGGCAGCCAGTTCGACTCTTTGTCCTTGCCCGGCGACTCGTGCTGGATGTAGAGGTCGATCGAGCCGTCCGCGTTGGCCTTGAGCTTGTTGCGCTGGCTCAGGGTGTAGCGGTTCAGCGGGTTGTCGACGAAGAAGTACTGCGCGTCGTACATCGTCAGCGACCAGAAGCCGTCCACCGGCGGCAACTGGCCTTTCTCGAAGCGCATCACGTACTTCTTGCTGCCGTTGTACTTCTTCAGCAGATCCGGGCCTTCGGAGGTCGGATACACCGCGTCCTGCGGGCGGTTCGCACCCAGGCCGATCGCGGTGATCAGCGCGCGCTGCAGGTAGGCGGTGCCGTAGACGCCGGTCTTCGTGGTGAAGAGCCAGCCGTTTTCAAGCTTGAAGTCGCCCGCGGCGATGCCGCCCTTGAGCCACCCCATGATGAGTTCCTGCGCCGGCTTGGGCGCGGCGGCTATGCCCTTGGCCACCGCCGGCTCGAGCTTGGCGGCGTCGAAGTCCTGCCCCGGCACGATGCCGATCTTGGCGAGCTTGGCCACCATCGGCGCGTCCTCGGCCGCCGGCGGGTTGGCCTTCAGCAACTCCGCAAACAACTTGAAGTACGCGGTGCCGTCCAGCGCGTTGACTTGCTCGCGCACGGCGGTCTTCATGTCGATGGCGGCGTCCACGCTGCCTGGCGGCGGCGTGTACGGCTTGCCATAGGACGACAGCGGCACCACCGAGACCTGGTCTTGCAGCTTGTGCACCGCCTTGTAGTCCTCCGGCGTGCCGCTGCTGTAGATGCGGCCCAGAATCCAGACGAGGGCGGTCGGCGACTTGTACTCGACCACGCCCTCGGGCAGCGTGCCCGACCAGCCGGGGCCGGTGATCGCGTACTTCTGCGCCTTGGTGCCGGTGGTGCGGCTGCCCGGCACCTGGAACACGTTGGTGAAGCCGTCGAGCATCGGGAACAGGAAGTAGCGCCCTTTCATGTCGGGGATGCTGAGCACCCACGGCTCCTTGGACACGTCGAGCCAGGTGGTGGTGTACAGCGTGTCGGCGTTGGGCGCGGTCACGTCGCGGAACTGGGCGTTCGGGTAGGTACGCGCCCGCACGAACTGGCCCATCGGCCCGCGCGTGCCTTCCGGCGCGGCGACGTTGGTCATCACCCGCCGCGTGTACTCCATCGTCACCAGCGGGTAGGCGTACACGTAGGCTTCGGTGGCGAGCGCCAGTGCCTCTGCCTCTTGTGCAACCGCTTTGGCCTCGGCCGCCACCTTGTCGGCCGCCTTCTCGACTTGCGCCTGCTCTTGTTTGCTGCACGCGGCGAGCAGCGCCACCAGGGCAACCGCCGCAACGCGCGCCAGTCCTGCGCCGTGCATCATCATCTTGGAATCTCCTGTCGGTCCGTGGGACAACGACGCTGCCGCGACCGCGGCGACAGCGTCGAACGTGGCGACTGGCGCGGCTCGCGCGCCAACCGTAAAGCGGCGAAGATTATCCGCCGGCGCCGGTGCGCTCTTGCCAGAATCCGACAAGTCCGGCCCGCTCGGCTCTGGCATCGAGTGCTACGCAAACGAGAACTCTCGAACTGCCGAGCGGGGCGTCTCCCAGAGGAGGCAAGTCGACTGCACATCACGCCCGGCAAGAGGCTTGCACTTGTACGGCAAAGCCGTATGATGCCAGCATGCGAACGGTTGCGGAAACGGCGGTCTTCCGGCGCTACGCGGAGCAGATCTGGACGCCCGCCGAATTGGCCGCGTTCATCGACTGGATCGCCGCCAACCCACTGGCGGGCGAGGTGATCCCCGGCTCCGGCGGCTGCCGCAAAGTCCGCGGGGGGCGGGCCGGCATCGGCAAGCGCGGCGGCGCTCGCGTCGTCTACTTCAACTCGAACGACGGCCGCATTTGGTTATTGATCGTGTACACGAAGGCCAAGTTCGACAAGCTGCCGTCGAAATTTCTCGCCCAACTGAAAGAAGAGGTCGAGCATGGATAGGGAAATGCGCAGGTTTCAGCGCGATCTGCTGACATCGGTGCGGCAAATGAAACGCGGCCCGGCGGCGCGTGTCACCGCGGTGAGCGCGCCTCCGGCAGCGCAAGCGCGTGCGCGGGTCGGGTTGTCGCAGCAGGACTTCGCCAAGCTGCTCGGCGTCTCGGTACGTACGTTGCAGGACTGGGAGCAGGGTCGGCGCGAGCCGTCCGGCGCGGCGCGCACCTTGCTCAAGATCGCTGCGCGCAACCCGGAAGTCGTACTGCAAGCGGGCTGATCGGCGCAACGTGCGGCACGCTGCGCGCCGACCGTGCGCTCAGGGCTGGTTAGCCGCGTTCTTCGCCGACGGTAACTCCGGCGCAAACCACCCACCGCCCGGCTGCGGCGCCGGCGCGGACTGCGTGGCCAGATCGACCCAACCGCCGCCCAGCGCACGGTAGATCGCCACCAGCGAGGCGAACATCTGGCCCTGCGTAGCGGCGAGATTCAGCTCCGCGGGGAAGAGTTCCTGCTCGGCCTGCAACACCGTCGAATACGGCGCATAGCCACCGTCCCACAGCAGCCGCGCCAGTTCGGAGTACTCGCGCAGCGCGGCCACCAGCCGCTTTTGCGCAGCTAGCTGTTCGGCGATGTCCACGCGGTTGGCAAGCGCCAGATCGACGTCGGCAAAGGCGTTTTGCACCGCGCGCTCGTAGGCGGCGAGCGCGGCGCGCTGGCCGGCTTCGGCCTGCGCCACCTGGCCGGAGATCGCGCCGGCGGTAAAGATCGGCCCGACGATGGAGCCGGCGTAGTTCCACGCGGCCGCCGGCCCGCTGAAGAGATCGCCCAGCGCCGTGCTGGCGCTGCCGAGCGCGCCGGTCAACGAAATCGTCGGGAAGTACTGCGCCTTGGCCGCGCCGATCTGCGCGTTGGCCGCGATCAGTTGCTGCTCGGCCTGCGCGAGGTCGGGCCGGCGTTCGAGCAATTGCGAGGGCACGCCGGCCGGCACCGCGGGCAGCGTCAGCGCCAGCACCGACTTGCCGCGCGGGATCGTGCCGGGGTTGCGGCCGAGCAAAATGGCCAGTGCGTTTTCGGTCTGCTTGATCTGGTTGCGCAGCTGCGGGATCTGGGCCTGCGCGGTCTCGACCTGCGACTGCACCTGCGCCACGTTCATCTTCGACACCTGGCCGAACTGGAACTTGTCCTGCACGATCCGCAGCGATTCCTTGTACGTCTCCAGCGTGCGCTGCGCCACCACCAGTTGCTCGTCGAGCGCGCGCAGTTGCACATAGCTCGTCGCCACTTGCGCGACCAGCGTCAGCACCACGCCGCGACGCGCCTCTTCGCTGGCCAGCAGTTGCGCCTGCGCCGACTCGGACAGCCGGCGGATACGGCCCCACAGGTCGAGCTCCCAACTGGCGCCGGCCAGCACGTTGTAGGCGTTGCTCGGGTTGGCGCCCACGGCAACTCCCGTGCTCTGCTGCGAATAGCGGTAGCGCCCGCCGTTGGCGGTGTAGTCGATCTGCGGGAACAGTGGCGAGCGCGTCTGTTCCAGCAGACCGGCAGCCTGCTCGACGTTGGCAGCTGCGATCCGCAGGTCCTTGTTGTTGGCCAGCGCCTCGGCGATCAGGCGGTCGAGCACCGGGTCGTCGAACTGCTTCCACCATTCGGTGTCCGCCGTCTGCCTGGCGTCGGCGGGCATCGCGCCCAGGCTTTGCGGCACCGACAACTCGGGCCGCTTGTAGTCGGGGCCGACCAAGCAGCCGGTGAGGAGCGCGGCGACGAGGGAAGTTGCCACCAGCTTCGTCGTTCCCGCGGAAGCGGGAACCCAACGGCTTTCGCGAACGACACTGGATTCCCGCGTGCGCGGGAATGACGGTGCCATTTTGAGAGAGCGGCGCGGCATGGTCAGTCCCCCTCGCGCGGCGCGTACGGGGCACTCGCTGTCGGCGCGCCGCCTCCGGGCGGATTGGCGGGTGCCGCCGGTGCCGCGGGCTTCGGCTTGCCGAAGAACTTCTCCGACAACGTCGACAGCGCCCAGTAGAACATCGGGATGAAGAAAATCGCGATCACGGTGGCCGCCAGCGTGCCGCCGATCACGCCGGTACCGATCGAGTGTCGGCTGTTGGCCGAGGCGCCCGTGGCGATCGCCAGCGGCACCACGCCCAGGATGAAGGCGAACGAAGTCATCACAATCGGCCGCAGCCGCAGCCGCGCGGCCTCGGCCGCGGCGTCGAAGAAGCTCATGCCCTCCTTGCGGTTCTTCTCGACCGCGAACTCGACGATCAGGATCGCGTTCTTGGCCGCCAAGCCGACCAGGGTCAGCAAGCCGATCTGGAAGTAAATGTCGTTGGGAATCCCGCGCAGCGCAA
>JAJTHJ010000303.1 GCA_021298875.1 Burkholderiales bacterium
GGTCGGCCTGCTCGCGCGTCTGGACGCTGCCGGGCGGAAAGTTCCGTTCGAGTTCGCCGGCCGCCGCCACGCCGACAGCGCAGCTAAGTGCGATCGACAACGCGACGGCGCGGTTCATCGAGGTACTCGCGGGACTGCATTTCGACCAGGCGGGAAGCGGTGCGGACGAATTCGTGGGCCAAGGCGCCATGCGTATACAACGCCTCAGGCGCCGCCGCGGCCGACACGATGAGCTTAACGCGGTGGTCGCAGAGCACGTCCACCAGCCAGGTGAAGCGCCGCGCCTCGGAGGCTTGTCCGGCCGACATCGCCGGCACACCGGAGAGCAGCACCGTGTGGAAGCGCGCGGCCAGTTCCAGATAGTCGTTCTGCGAACGCGGGCCGCCGCACAGCGTGGCGAAGTCGAACCAGACGACGCCGCCGGCGCGGCGCAGCGCGCGGATGCGACGATGCTCGATCTCCAGGGTCGGATCGTCGTCGGCAGCCTCCGCCACCCGCGCGAAGGTCGCCGCAAGCCGCGCATCGGCGGCCGCGTCCGCCGGCATCAGATAGACATCGACCGAGCTCAGCGTGCGGCGGCGGTAGTCGATCCCGGCATCGACCTCGATCACGTCCAAGCGCTCCTTGAGCAGTTCGATCGCCGGCAGCACTCGGTCGCGGTGCAGCCCGTCCGGATACAGCCCGTCGGGCGGGGCGTTAGAAGTCATCACGAAGCCAACGCGCAGGTCGAACAACCGCGCCAGCAGCCGGTGCAGGATCATCGCGTCGGCAATGTCGGAGACATGAAACTCGTCGAAGCAGATCAGCCGCGCGCGCCGCGCAATGCGCGCGGCGACCGCGTCGAGCGGGTTGGGCCTGCCCTTGAGTTCATCGAGGTCACGATGCACGCCGCGCATGAACTCGTGAAAATGCACGCGGGTCTTGCGCACCAGCGGCACCGCAGCGAAGAACGCATCCATCAGGAAGCTTTTGCCGCGCCCCACCCCGCCCCACAGGTAAACGCCGCGCGGCAGTGGCGGGCGCACCAGCAGCTTGGCCACCTCATTGGCGCGGCGCGATTTGTAACTGCGCCACTCCTCATCGAGCTGCGCGAGTCTCTCCGCGGCGGCGCGCTGCGCATCGTCCAGCGTGTAGCCGCGCGCGGCGAGCAGGGTGTCGAGCTGGGCGCGAAACGTCATGCCGGATCAGTCGCGCTCCGGCGTGTCCTGGCTGAACACGTTGACCCAGCCGCCGTCGCGGCGCTGCCAGATCGAGCTGACGAACATCGTGTGCACCGGCGCCCGGCGATCCTCGCCATGGCGTCGGAACCGGGCGCGGTAGGCGAGCAGCGCGGTGTCCGCAGCAAGCGGCAGCAGCCGCTCGCGGTCGATCAGGTAGTCGACGATGAGCGGACCATGGGCGAGCTGCGCGGCGTGCTCCGCGCGGTCGGACAAGCCGGTGTCGTAGACGCCGAGAAAGTCGGCGGACAGCGCGCGCGCATCGGCCTCCGCGTCGCCGCTGAGCAGCGCTTCCCAGACCTGCCGCTCCAGTTCGACGAAGAACGCCAGCTCGGGCAGCACGGCAAAGCGATCAGAAGTTCAGCGCCCGCTTGTCCACCGCCAGCGCCGCTTCCTTGGTGACTTCGGACAACGACGGATGCGCGTGGCAAATGCGGCCGATGTCTTCGCTGGAGGCGCGAAACTCCATCGCCACCACGGCCTCGGCAATCAGTTCGGAGGCAAACGGGCCGATGATGTGCACACCGAGGATTTCGTCGTTCGTGGCGTCCGCCAGGAACTTGACGAAGCCCGTCGTGTCGCCCAGCGCCCGCGCCCGACCATTGGCCATGAAGGGGAAGCTGCCGGCCTTGTAGGCACGGCCAGCGGCCTTCAACTGCTGCTCGGTCGGACCGACCCAGGCAATCTCCGGCGACGTGTAGATCACCCAGGGGATCGTGTTGAAGTTCACGTGGCAGTGCTGACCGGCGATGCGCTCGGCCACCGCCACGCCCTCTTCCTCGCCCTTGTGCGCCAGCATCGGGCCGCGCACCACGTCGCCCACCGCCCACACGTTCGGCAAGTTGGTGCGGCAGTCGTTGTCGACGGCAATGAAGCCGCGTTCGTCGAGCTTCAGCCCCACGGCCTCGCCGCTCAAGCCGGCGGTGTTGGGGATGCGGCCGATCGACACCACCAGCCGGTCGCAGTCGAGCTTCTGCTCTGCGCCATTCGCGTCCTTCCACGCAACGGACACGCCGCCCTTGTCCACGGCGATCGCGCCGACCGTCGCGCCGAGGTGGATCTTCAGCCCCTGCTTGGTGAAGACCTTGAGCGCTTCTTTGGCCACGTCCTGATCGGCCGCGCCGAGAAAGGTCGGCAGCGCTTCCAGCACCGTCACCTCCGCGCCCAGTCGACGCCACACGCTGCCCATCTCCAGCCCGATCACCCCTGAGCCGATCACGCCGAGGCGCTTGGGCACGTCGGCAATCGACAACGCGCCGTCGTTGGACAGCACGAGCTTTTCGTCGAAAGGCACGCCGGGCAGCGCACGCGCGACGGAGCCGGTAGCGACGACCACGCGCTTTGCCGTCAGCGTCTCGTTGGCGGGTTCGGACACCGCGACTTCGTAGCCGCCGTCGGCCTTGCCCACAAAGCTGCCGCGACCGTGGAAAAACGCGACCTTGTTCTTCTTGAAGAGGTAGGCGATGCCGTCGTTGTTCTGCTTGACCACCGCGTCCTTGCGCGCAAGCATTTTTTTCAGATCTAGCCCGAGAGAGCCGATCTGGATGCCGTGCTCGGCAAAGTGGTGGCCGGCGGCCTCGTAGTGTTCCGAGGACTGCAACAACGCCTTGGACGGGATGCAGCCGACGTTGGTGCAGGTGCCGCCCAAGGCTGGGCCGCCCTTGGCGTTCTTCCATTGGTCGATGCAGGCGACCGCCATCCCGAGTTGCGCCGCGCGGATCGCGGCGATGTAGCCCGCCGGGCCGCCGCCGATGACGACGACGTCGAAGTTCTTGGACATTTTGTTTACTGACCTTGCCGCGGCACGAAGATCCACAGCAGCAGATAAAGGAGCAGCGTGAAGCCGCCGAAGAAGAGCCCGACCACGAAGATCAAGCGCCAGATCCACGACTCCACACCGGTGCTGGCGGCAATGCCGCCGCACACGCCGGCGATCCACTTGTCGTCGTCCGACAGACGCAGGCGGTTGATTGCCAGGCCGGAGACCGGAACCGCCCCGCCGCCCAGCAGCCTGGCCTTCGCACGGTCGAACTCTTCTTGCGTGATCGCGCCGCGCGTGAGCAAATCGTGCAGCTCGGTGATTTCGTCGGCAGTGGACATCGCTTAGACCTCCAGCAGCAGCCGCGCCGGGTCTTCCAGCGCTTCTTTCATTGCCACCAGCGACAGCACCGCTTCGCGGCCGTCGATGATCCGGTGGTCGTAGGACAGGGCGACGTAATTGATCGGCCGGATCACGATCTGGCCGTTCTCCACAACCGGGCGGTCTTTGGTCGCGTGCACGCCCAGGATCGCCGACTGCGGTGGGTTGATGATCGGCGTGGAGAGCATCGAGCCGAACACGCCGCCGTTGGAAATCGAGAAAGTACCGCCGGTCAGCTCCTCCAGCGCCAGCTTGCCTTCGCCGGCGCGCTTGCCGAAGTCCGCGATCTTCTTCTCGATATCGGCAAAGGTCATCTGGTCGACGTCGCGCAGGATCGGCACGACCAGACCGCGCGGCGAACCCACCGCGATGCCGATATCGAAGTAGCCGTGATAGACAATGTCGTTGCCGTCGACCGAAGCGTTGACGACCGGGTACTTCTTCAGCGCCGCCACCGCCGCCTTGACGAAGAAGGACATGAAGCCGAGCTTGACGCCATGCTCCTTCTCGAACTTGTCCTTGTACTTGTTGCGCAGGTCCATCACCGGCTGCATGTTGACCTCGTTGAACGTGGTCAAGATGGCCGCGGTGGACTGCGACTGCACCAGCCGCTCGGCCACGCGCGCGCGCAGGCGTGACATCGGCACGCGCTGCTCGGGCCGCCCGCTGAGCGCGGAAAGATCGATCGGCGCGGCGACCGCTTGCAGCGCCGGCTTGGGCGCGGCGGCGGGTGCTGGTGCCGGGGCAGGAGCGGCGGCGGGCTTGGCCGCGGTCGCGGCCAGCACGTCGCCCTTCAAGATGCGGCCGTCTTTGCCGGTGCCTTGCACCTGCGCCGGCGACAAACCGGCCTCAGCCAGCAGCTTGGCCGCGGCCGGCATCGCAACGGCGCCCGCAGTCGCTGGGGCCGCGGCGGCCGGCGCCGGCGCGGCGGCGGCGACGGGTGCGGGCGCGGCGGCAGCGGCGCCGGCCTTGCCCTCGGTATCGACCGTTGCAATCAATTCGCCGGCAACGACGGTGCTGCCATCGCCTTTGACGATGCTCGCCAGCACACCGGCCGCGGGCGCGGGTACTTCGAGCACGACCTTGTCGGTCTCGACCTCGATCAGCACTTCATCGACGGCGACGGCCTCACCGGGCCTCTTCTTCCATTGCAGCAGGGTCGCCTCGGCGACCGACTCGGACAACTGGGGAACTTTGACTTCAACGATGGCCATTTTTTTGGGTGAAACGTGAAATGTGAAAAGTGAAACACAGGGATCGAAGCGGTGACGTGAAGCGCGGCCTGGGCCGGCGTTTCACGTCTCACGTTTCACGTTTCACGTTTCACTTCGAAAGAACGACTCCCTTGAACTTCGCAAACGCCGCATGCACCAGCGCCTTTTGCTGCTCGGCGTGCTTGGCGTAGTAGCCGACCGCGGGCGAGGCCGAAGCCGGCCTGCCGGCGTAGGCGAGCTTCTGCCCTTCGGCCATGTTTTCCATCACGTGGTGCTGGGCGTACAGCCACGCGCCCTGGTTTTGCGGCTCGTCCTGGCACCAGACGATTTCGGTCGCCGCCGGGTACTTCTTCAACTCCGCCGCCAGCGCCTTGTGCGGGAACGGGTAAAGCTGCTCGATGCGCAACAGCGCTACCGACTCGTCGCCGCGCTCGCGCCGCTCAGCCGCGAGGTCGTAGTACACCTTGCCGCTGCACAGAATCACCCGCTTGACCTTCTTGCCGTCGGCCTCCTTGTCGCCGAGCACGGTGTGAAACTCGCCGCGCGCCAGCTCGCTCAGGTCCGAGGCCGCGTCCTTGTGCCGCAGCAGCGACTTGGGCGTCAGGATCACCAGCGGCTTGCGGAACATCCGGATCATCTGCCGCCGCAGCAGGTGGAAGATCTGCGCCGCGTTGGTCGGCTGCACCACCTGCATGTTGTTGTCGGCGCACAGTTGCAGGAAGCGCTCGGGCCGCGCGGAGGAGTGCTCCGGCCCCTGCCCTTCGTAGCCGTGCGGCAGCATCAGCGTCAGTCCGCACACGCGACCCCACTTGACCTCGCCGGAAGAGATGAACTGGTCGATCAGCACCTGCGCGCCGTTGACGAAGTCGCCGAACTGCGCCTCCCAGATCACCAGCGCATTGGGCTCGGCGGTAGAGTAGCCGTACTCGAAACCGAGCACCGCTTCTTCGGACAGCACCGAGTCGATCACCAGGAACTGCGCCTGCCCCTCGGAGACGTGTTGCAGCGGGATATAGCTGCCGGTGTCCCACTTCTCGCGGTTCTGGTCGTGCAGCACCGCATGGCGGTGAGTGAATGTCCCGCGGCCCGAGTCCTGGCCGGTGATGCGCACCGGGAAGCCGCTCGCCACCAGCGAGGCGAACGACAGATGCTCGGCCATGCCCCAATCGACCGGCAGCTTGCCTTCGCCCATCGCGCGGCGGTCAGCAACCACCTTTTCCACCAGCGGATGCAGCTTGAAGCTGGGCGGCACCGTGGTGATCCGCTCGGCCAACCGCTTCAACTCCGCCAGCGGCACTGCGGTGTCGGCGTGGTCGGTCCACTTGCGGTTCAGGTAGGCCGACCAGTCCACCGCGTACTTGCTCTTGTAGTTGGTCAGCACCGGATCGACGGTGTGCCGGCCCTCGTCCATCGCGCGGCGGTACTCCTTGACCATCTCGTCGGGTTCCGTCGCGCCGAGCGTGCCCTGCGTGACCAGCTTGTCGGCATACAGCTTGCGCGTGCCGGGATGCTGGCCGATCTTCTTGTACATCAGCGGCTGGGTGACCGCCGGCGTGTCCTGCTCGTTGTGGCCGAGCCGGCGGAAGCAGACGATGTCCAGCACCACGTCCTTGTGGAAGGCTTGGCGGAAATCCATCGCCAACGCCGCGGCAAAGACGACCGCCTCCGGATCGTCGCCGTTGACATGCAGCACCGGTGCCTCGATCGTCTTGACGACATCGGTGCAGTAGATCGTCGAGCGCGAATCGCGCGGGTCCGACGTGGTGAAGCCGATCTGGTTGTTGATCACCACGTGCACCGTGCCGCCGGTGCGGTAGCCGCGGGTCTGCGCGAGGTTGAGCGTTTCCATCACCACGCCCTGCCCGGCAAAGGCCGCGTCGCCATGCACCAGGATCGGCAGCACCTTGACGTGCTTGGCGTCGCCGCGACGATCCTGCCGCGCGCGCACCGAACCTTCGACCACCGGGTTGACGATCTCCAGGTGCGAGGGGTTGAACGCCAGCGACAGATGCACCGGCCCGCCGGGCGTGGACACGTCGCTGGAAAAACCGTTGTGGTACTTCACGTCGCCGGAGGCGAGATCGGCGGCACCCTTGCCTTCGAACTCGGCGAACAAGTCCTTCGGCATCTTGCCCAGCGTGTTGACCAGCACGTTGAGCCGCCCGCGGTGTGCCATGCCGATCACGATTTCTTCCACACCATCGGCGCCCGCGCGGCGGATCAACTCGTCCATCGCCGCAATGAACGACTCGCCGCCTTCCAGCGAAAAGCGCTTTTGGCCGACGTACTTGGTGTGCAGGTAGCGCTCCAGACCCTCGGCGGCGGTGAGCCGCCCCAGGATGTGACGCTTGAAGTCGGCGGCAAAGTGCGGCGTGGAGCGCGACGACTCCAGCTTCTGCTGCATCCAGCGCTTTTGCGCCGGATCGCTGATGTGCATGTACTCGACACCGATCGTGCCGCAATAGGTCTGGCGCAGCGCCTTGACGATCTCGCGCAGCGTCATCTGCTCGGCGCCGAAGTAGGTGTTGGCGGCCGAGAAGACGATGTCCATGTCGGCTTCGGTCAGGTCGTAGAAGCCGGGTTCGAGTTCGGGGATCTGCGGGCGCTCCTGGCGCTTCAGCGGATCAAGATCCGCCCAGCGGTTGCCGAGGAAGCGGTAGGCCGCGATGATCGACTGGACGTGAACCTGCTTTCGGGCGACCGACAGATCGGTCGGTGCCACCGTGGGCCGCAAAGTGCCGGCCTTGGCGCGCAGCGCAAAGCTTTCGACGATCGGGGCGTGTGCAACGTCCGGCGTCTTGGCCGAACCATCGGCCGCCGGCACCAGTTGCATTTGGTCGAAGTAAGCGCGCCATTTATCCGGCACCGAGGCCGGATTGTCGAGATAGCGCTCGTACAGCTCTTCCACGTACGGCGCGTTGCCGCCGAACAGGTACGAGTTGGCCTGGAACTCTCGCATCATGGCGCTTCACCTTTCCGCGCGTTTCGCGCTTTGGATGCCGGTGCGGCCCAGAAGGGGGACACACCGTCCGCTACCGGCCCCGCGCCGGATTGCGAATTGCAGATCGAATTGTTGTGTCTCGGGTACCGCCGGTGCGTCGAAGGTCCCGACTACCCGGCGGCTTGGGCGCGCAGCATAACACCGGCCTCGGTGCGCGCGTCCATAACCGACCGGAACGTCCGCGACGACCGCCGGCGCGCCCCTACCCGCACGCATGGGCCCGTCGGCGGTTGCGGTTCCTCCGACCTTCACGGCGACTTCACGCCGCCTTCGGGGGGAGCCAAGCATCCTCGCGCTTCCGTCAATTCGATCTCGGAGGCGAAGATGCAGAAAGCGTTGGTCTTGAAGACTTTGGTTGTGGCGGCGATCGCGATTGCGCTGCTGGTGCCGCTGGCGATGATCGAGTCCGTTGTGGCCGAGCATGCGACGCGGCGCAAGGAAGCAGTGGCGAGCGTGCAGGCCAGTCTGGCCGGACCACAGACGATCATTGTGCCGTTCATCGTCTGGCCTTACCGCGAGGAATGGGAGCAGACGGCCCAGGAAGGTGGCGAAACCCGCAAGCTGCGACTCAGCCGCACTGATGCGCTAACCATCTACGCAGACAGCGCAAGCGTGGACGCGACCGTCAAGGTCAAGGCCGACCACTATCGTGGGTTGCACCAGGTTCGCACCTACGCGATGACGCTCGCCATGCAGTTGGCATTCGCCGTGCCGGATCGCAAGGGCGTGCAACCGCAGAACCGCAATGCCACGCTGACCTGGGGAACCCCCTATCTGGCGATCGGACTGGCCGACATGCGGGGCCTGCGCGGCGGCACGCGCGTGGTCGTCGACGGTGCCCCGGTGGAACTTGCGCAGGGCACCGGCGGCCTGCTGGCGGACGGTAGCGTACACGCCTTTTTGCCCCAGCCCAACGACACAAGGATCGCCGTCGAACTCGCCCTGGAACTCGTGGGTGTCGAGCGCCTGGCCCTGGTGCCGACTGCGACGATCAACGAGCTGCGGTTGCGCGCAGACTGGCCGCACCCGAGTTTTGGCGGGCGCTTTCTGCCGGTCGAACGCGCGATCGGCGGCGACGGCTTCACGGCACGCTGGAGCGTGGCGGCCCTGACGAGTTCGGCGAGACAGGCGATTGCCGAGCGCCCGACCACAGGCGCCACGCTGACGAACGAGGCGTTCTCGGTCGATCTGGTGGAGCCCGTCAACATCTACTTGCTCGCCGAGCGCGCCACCAAAAACGGGGCGCTCTTCATCGCGCTGGTGATCGGCACGGTGTTCCTGATCGAAACACTGCGCCGACTGCCGGTGCATCCGATCCAATACGCCTTGGTCGGGCTCGCGCTGGCGACTTTTTTCCTCCTGCTGCTCAGCCTGTCCGAGCACTTGCCCTTCCTGCTGTCCTACAGTGCCGCCGCGACCGCTTGCACGTTGTTAATCGGCGTCTATCTCGGTTACGCACTGCGCAATACACGGCTGGCGCTATCGATCGGAGCGAGCCTGGCGCTGGTCTATGGCGCGCTCTACGCAATCCTGATCGCCGAGACTCTGGCGCTGCTGATGCGATCGCTGCTGCTGTTCGTCGCACTGGCGGCGATCATGCTCGGCACACGCAAAGTCGACTGGTACGGCCTCACGCCGCCAGCACGAGCTTGATAGAGCATGCGAGTGCGAACCGGCCGCGCGGCTGGTTCGCAGCGACTAGGGCCGCAAGTGCAGCGGCAACACTTCGCGCCGCGTGGCGCCGGTGAAAAGCTGCCGTGGCCGGCCGATCTTGTACTCGGGGTCGGCGATCATCTCGTTTAACTGCGCGATCCAGCCGACCGTGCGTGCCAGCGCAAAGATGGCCGTAAAGAGGGACACCGGAATGCCGATCGCCTTTTGCACGATGCCCGAATAAAAGTCCACGTTCGGGTACAGCTTGCGCTGCACGAAGTAGTCGTCTTCCAGCGCGATCTTTTCCAGCGCCATCGCCAGCTTGAACAGCGGATCGTCGTGCAGGCCGAGTTCGCCCAGCACCTCGTGGCAGGTCTCGCGCATCAGCTTGGCGCGCGGGTCGTAGTTCTTGTAGACACGATGGCCAAAGCCCATCAGCCGCACGCTGCTGTTCTTGTCCTTGACCTGGGCGATGAACTCGCCGATCTTGGCCACCCCGCCGTTTTTCTGGATGTCGTAGAGCATGTTGAGCGCCGCTTCGTTCGCGCCGCCGTGCGCCGGTCCCCACAGGCAAGCCACCCCGGCGGCGATCGCCGCGAAGGGGTTGGTGCCGCTGGAGGCGCACAGCCGCACCGTCGAAGTGGAAGCGTTCTGCTCGTGATCGGCGTGCAGGATGAAGATGCGGTCCAGCGCGCGTACCAGCACGTCGTTGACCTTGTATTCCTCGCAGGGCGTGGCAAACATCATCCGCATGAAGTTGGCTGCATAGGACAGGTCGTTGCGCGGGTAGACGTAGGGCTGGCCGACCGAATACTTGTACGACAGCGCGACCAGGTTGGGCAGCTTGGCAATCAGCCGGATCGCGGAGACCTCGCGCTGCCAGGGGTCGCTGAGGTTGGCCGAGTCGGGGTAGAACGCCGACATCGCCGCCACCAGTCCCATCAAAATCGACATCGGGTGCGCATCGCGGCGAAAGCCGCGCAGGAAAAACTGCATCTGCTCGTGCACCATCGTGTGCTTCGTCACCCGCGCAACGAAGTCTTTCTTCTGGTCGGCATTGGGCAGGTCGCCGAACAGGATCAGGTGGCAGACCTCCAGAAAGTCAGACTGCACCGCCAGTTGCTCGATCGGGTAGCCGCGATACAGCAGCTCGCCCTTGTCGCCGTCGATATAGGTAATGGTCGAGTTGCACGCCGCCGTGGACATGAAACCCGAGTCGTAGGTGAACTTGCCCGTCTTGGCGTAGAGCTGGCGGATGTCGATCACGTCCGGCCCGACGGTGCCTTTCAGGATCGGCAGGTCCAGCGGCGCGGTGCCATCGGTGAAGCTCAGGGTGGCTTTATGCTCGGAGGCGGTCAGGGCCATGTCAGTGTCCTTGCGGTTGCGGTCGGCGGCGGGTCAGGCGGCGCGCAGCAGTTCGAGCACTGCGCGCACGTCCGGGTGGTCGAGCGGCGGTACCGGTTCGGTGCGCGCCATCAGCAGATCGAAGAGTTCGGTGTCGGGTAATTCCAGCAGTTGCAGCAGCGCGGCGGTTTGCGTGGGGGTCAGTTGCGTTTCCCGGCGGTCGAGAAAGCGGGTCAGGATCAGGTCGTTTTCGAGCATCCCGCGCCGGGCGCGCCAGCGCAGTTTGGACGGATTCATCACAGCGCCCGCCGCACCATCAGTTCCTTGATCTTGCCGATGGCGCGCGTGGGATTCAGCTCCTTCGGGCACACGTCCACGCAGTTCATGATCGTGTGGCAGCGGAACAGCCGATAGGGGTCCATCAGATTGTCGAGCCGCTCGCCGGTGGCCTGGTCGCGGCTGTCGGCGATGAAGCGGTAGGCCTGCAACAGCCCCGCGGGGCCAACGAACTTGTCCGGGTTCCACCAGAAGCTCGGGCAGGAGGTCGAGCAGCAGGCGCACAGGATGCACTCGTACAGGCCGTTGAGTTCCTCGCGCTCGGCGGGCGACTGCAGCCGCTCTTTTTCGGGCGGCGGCGTGTCGTTGATCAGATACGGCTTGATCGAGTGGTACTGCTTGAAAAACTGGCTCATGTCGACGATCAAGTCGCGCACCACCGGCAGGCCCGGCAGCGGCCTCAAGAAGATCGGCTCCTTCAGTTCGTTCAGGTTGGTGATGCAGGCGAGCCGGTTCTTGCCGTTGACGTTCATGGCGTCCGAGCCGCACACGCCCTCGCGGCAGGAGCGGCGGAACGACAGCGTGTCGTCCACGTCGGCCTTGATGCGCATCAGCACGTCGAGCAGCATCTTGTCGTTGCGGCCCAGGGTCACCTCGAGCTTCTGCATGTACGGCCGCTCGTCGCGGTCGGGGTCGTAGCGGTAGATCTCGAACTTCGCCACGCGCGGCGCGGCGGCGGCGACAGCGGCGTTTTCGGCGTTGGAGGTCGCGGTCATGGCGGTGCCTAGAAGGTGCGTTTCTTGGGGGCAAAGGCTTCCACCGTCAGCGGCTGGCCGTGCACCGCCTTGTACGTGAGGCGGTTGCCTTCGGAGTACCACAGGGTGTGCTTCATCCACTGCGCGTCGTCGCGCTCGGGAAAGTCGTCGCGCGCGTGGGCGCCGCGGCTTTCGGTGCGCGCGGCGGCGGAGACGATGGTGGCGCGCGCGGTTTCGACCAGGTTGTCGAGCTCGAGCGCCTCGATCCGCGCCGTGTTGAAGACCTTGGACTTGTCGGCGATCGCGACGTTCTGCGCGCGCTCGGCCAGTGCCTCGATCTGGCTCACGCCTTCGTCGAGCAGCGCGCCGGTGCGGAACACGCCGCAGTGCGCCTGCATCGTCTTGCGGATGCCGTTTGCCACATCCTGCGTGCGCTCGCCGCTCGCACGCGCGTCGAGCGCCGCCAGCCGCGTGCGGGTGGCCTCACCCGCATCGGCCGGCAGCTCCTTGTACTCGCGCGGCTCGTGGGCGAGCGCCTTGACGATGTGGTCGCCGGCCGCTCGGCCGAACACCAGCAGGTCAAGCAGAGAATTGGTGCCGAGCCGGTTGGCGCCATGCACGCTGACGCAGGAGCATTCGCCGATCGCGTACAGCCCGCCGACGATGGCCTCGTCGTCGCCGTTGTTGGGCGCGACCACCTGGCCGTGATAGTTGGTCGGGATGCCGCCCATCTGATAGTGAATGGTCGGCACCACCGGGATCGGCTCGCGGATCGGATCGACGTTGGCGAACTTGATCGCGATCTCGCGGATCGACGGCAGCCGCTTCATGATCGTCTCAGCCCCCAGGTGGTCGAGCTTGAGCAGCACGTGATCCTTGTGCGGGCCGCAGCCGCGGCCTTCCTTGATTTCCTGATCCATCGAGCGGGAGACAAAGTCGCGCGGCGCCAGGTCTTTCAGCGTCGGCGCATAGCGCTCCATGAAGCGCTCGCCGTTGCAATTGAGCAAGATGCCGCCCTCGCCGCGCACGCCCTCGGTGATCAGCACGCCCGCACCGGCGACCCCGGTCGGGTGGAACTGCCAGAACTCCATGTCTTCCAGCGGCAAGCCCGCGCGCGCCACCAGACCCAACCCGTCGCCGGTGTTGATATAGGCGTTGGTCGAGGCATCGAAGATCCGCCCTGCCCCGCCGGTAGCGAGCACCGTGGACTTGGCCTCGAAGATCATCGTTTCGCCGGTTTCCATCTCCAGCGCCACCACGCCGACGCAGTCGCCGGCGGAATCCATGACCAGGTCGAGCGCCATCCACTCGACGAAGAACTGTGTGCGCGCGGCCACGTTGCGCTGATACAGCGTGTGCAGCAGCGCGTGGCCGGTGCGGTCGGCCGCGGCGCAGGCGCGCGGCACAGGCTTCTCGCCGAAGTTGGCGGAGTGGCCGCCGAAGGGCCGCTGGTAAATGGTGCCGTCCGGGTTGCGGTCGAACGGCATGCCGAAATGCTCCAGCTCGTAGACGACTTTGGGCGCCTCGCGGCACATGAACTCGATCGCGTCCTGGTCGCCCAGGTAGTCGGAGCCCTTGACCGTGTCGAACATGTGCCACAGCCAGTGGTCTTCGTTCATGTTGCCGAGCGACGCGCCGATGCCGCCCTGCGCCGCCACCGTGTGCGAGCGCGTCGGGAACACCTTGGACAGCACGGCGACCTTCAGCCCCGCCTGCGCCAGTTGCAGCGAGCAGCGCATGCCGGAGCCGCCGGCGCCGACGATGACCGCATCGAACTTGCGACGCGGCAGTTTGGAGAGAAAGGTCATCGCTCAGACGCTCCAGAGAATCTGCACCGACCAGGCCGCACAGGCGGCGAGCCAGAGAATGACGAAAACATATAACGCCAGCCGGATCGCGGTCGGCTTGATGTAGTCCATGAAAATCTCGCGCATGCCGACCCAGACGTGATAGATCAGCGCGAGGATGACAACCAGGGTCGCGATCTTCATCCACAACGGGACGAACAGCCGCGCCCAGGCCTCGTAGCCCGCCGGCAGAAAGAACACCGCGTAGACGCCGACAACGACCGCGTAGAGCGCCATCAGCACCGCGGTGATCCGCTGCGCCAGCCAGTCGCGCAGCCCGTAATGCGCGCCGACCACCAGGCGCTTGGGTCCGATGTTGGCGGAAGCCATCAGAACACTCCGAAGATTTTGAGCGCCGCCACCAGCGTGAGCGGCAGGCTGATCGCGTAGATCAGCACAGCGCTGCGCGCCGCGGCGTGTTTGTCGATACCGATGTGCAGGTCGAGCAGCAAATGGCGGATGCCGGTGACCAGGTGATGCAGCAGCGCCCACGACAGCGCAACCAGCACCAGCTTGACGAGCCAGTGCGAGAACACCGCGCCGAGCTTGGCGTAGCTGATCTCGGACGTCAGCGACAGATCGAACAGCCACAGCAGCAGCGGCAGCGCCAGGAACATCACCGCCCCGCTGGCCCGGTGCAGGATCGACGCGATGCCACCGGCCGGCAGCCGGTAGCTCAAGAGTTGCGAGACGTGGATGTTGCGGAACTCGCGCCGCGGTTTGGCGGCGTCGGTGAGTGAACTCATCGGGGAACGTCCTGAGAACTGAGAGGCCAAAGCGCCAAGCGGCGCCGATTGTCGCCGATTCGCTGCACCGAACAAAACCACAAAAAGGCAACGGTCATGCGAGTGTGTTGCGATAATGAAACCCGTCGGTGGCGCCGAGCGCGCGCCGGACTTCGACCGGCCGGTCGCCGTAGGTGTAAGACACGCGCTCGATCTGCAACAGCGGTGTGCCGGGCGCGACGTTCAGCAGCGCAGCGGCCCCGGGCACCGCGGCCACCGCGCGCAGACGTTCTTCGGCACGGATCATCCGCGTACCGAACTCGGTTTCGAACAAGCCGTACAGCGGGCCGCGGTACTCGGCCAGCCGCTCGGCCGTCAGCCCCTTGAACGCCGCGCCCGGTAGCCACAAATCGTCCAGCACGACCGGCCGCTCGCCGAAAAAAAGCAGCCGCCGCACATAGACGACCGCGTCGCCAGCGCGCAAATCGAGTTGCGCCACGGTCTCGGCCGGGGCCTTGATCCGCTTGCATTCCAGAAACCGGCTCGTGGTCGCCCGCTCCTCGCCGTCGTCCGGCGCGATCCGCAGAAAGCGGTGTTGCGCGCGCGGCTCATGGTGGGTGGCGACGAAGGTGCCCTTGCCCTGCCGGCGCACCAGCAGATTCTCGGCAGCGAGGTCGTCGATCGCCTTGCGCACGGTGCCCTGGCTGACCTGAAAGCGCGCCGCCAGGTCCTGTTCGGACGGGATCGGTTCGCCCGGCTTCCACTCGCCGCGCTCCAGCGCTGCGACCAGCAGGCTCTTGATCTGCTGGTACAAGGGCGAGAACACGGCCGAGACCGCAGCGCGCTCGTCGCCGATCGGTAAGCGTTCGCCGGGTGCTGGCATGGTCGCCAAGGTCATTGGTCTTATATAAGACCTGAACTATACTCCTACCGACTTGCTCGCGGCGCGGTACGCGCCGCCCGCCCCCATCCAACTTCTTCGGAGACACCCCCATGAGCAAAGCCCCCGTACGCGTCGCCGTGACCGGCGCCGCCGGCCAGATCGGTTACGCCCTGCTGTTCCGCATCGCCGCCGGCGAAATGCTGGGCAAGGATCAGCCGGTCGTCCTGCAACTGCTGGAGATTCCGGACGCGAAGGCGCAGAAGGCACTCAAGGGCGTGATGATGGAACTGGAAGATTGCGCCTTCCCGCTGCTAACGGGGATGAGCGCGTACTCCGATCCGAATGCCGCGTTTAAGGACGTGGAAGTCGCGCTGCTGGTCGGCGCCCGCCCGCGCGGCCCTGGCATGGAGCGCAAGGACCTGCTGGCGGCCAATGCGCAGATATTCACCGCGCAGGGCAAGGCGCTGGACGCCAGCGCCGCGCGCAACGTCAAGGTGCTGGTGGTCGGCAACCCGGCCAACACCAATGCATACATCGCGATGAAGTCCGCGCCCAGCCTGCCAAAGACGAGCTTCACCGCAATGCTGCGGCTCGACCACAACCGCGCGCTGTCGCAACTGGCCGCGCGCACCGGCCAGCCGGTGGCATCCATTGAGAAGATGGTCGTCTGGGGCAACCACTCGCCGACGATGTACCCCGACCTGCGCTTTGCCACGGTCGGCGGCAAGCCGGCCAAGGCGCTGGTCAACGACGAGGCCTGGTACCGGGACACCTACATCCCGACCGTCGGCAAACGCGGCGCGGCGATCATCGAGGCGCGCGGGCTGTCTTCGGCGGCCTCCGCGGCCAACGCGGCGATCGACCACATCCGCGACTGGACGCTCGGCACCAACGGCCAATGGGTGACGATGGGCGTGGCCTCCGACGGCAGCTACGGCATCCCCCAGGACATCATCTACGGCTTCCCGACGGTGTGCGCCGGCGGCAAGTACGAAGTCGTCAAGGGCCTGGAGATCGACGAGTACTCGCGCGGCAAGATGGACGCGACGCTGAAGGAACTGCTCGAAGAGCGCGACGGCGTCGCGCATCTGCTGGGCTGAGGTCCAAGGGCGCGGCGACTGCGTGCCCCCGGTCAAGAATCACTTTGAGCGTTGCGGGGGACCTATGCCGACGCGCCGCTACAAAACGGGGGCTTCCGACAAGCCCACGACTGTGACTACAATTCGCGAACCTGTAGCGGTTTATGAGGTCACAATGGAAGTTCCCGTTCGCGATTTGAGGGCCCGCTTGTCGCACTACCTCGCCAAGGTGCGCGAGGGCGCAAAGCTCGACGTCACGCTGCACAAGAAACCCGTGGCGCGATTGACGCCGGTTCCCGAGGCAGCCAAGGCCGGTCCGCGCCGGCTGGTCGCGTTGGGTATCGCCCAGTGGGGCGGCGGCAAGCCCAAGGGCGCAGCGATCAAGCTGGCGCCGGGCGGCACCGCAGTGTCGGCCATGGTGATGCAGGACCGCGAATGATCCTGTTCTGCGACACCTCGGCGCTGGTCAAGCTCTACGTCGAGGAGCCGTCGTCGGTCGAGCTGCGCGAACTCGTCCACGCGGCCGAGGCCGTCGCCGTTTGCCGCATCGCCTACGCGGAGGCCCGCGCCGCCTTCGCCCGGCGCGGGCGCGAAGCGGCGGTGGACAACGCAAAACTCGATCAAGCGCGCGCCGCCTTGACCTCCGACTGGCCGCACTACCTCGCCATCGAAGTCACGCAGCCCCTGGTGCAACTGGCCGGCGACTATGCAGACGCCTTCGCGCTGCGCGCTTACGATAGTGTCCAACTCGCGGCGGCGCGAACCACCGCCCAACATGCCAACGACGAGGTGGGCTTCGCCTGCTTCGATCACCGACTCAACAAGGCCGCGGCGATCCTCGGCCTCACCACGCACTTCTGACCCCGTCACGCAAACCGCTTCGGAGCACACGATGCCGCACAACGCCTTCGACACCCTCAAGGACTTCA